>NZ_KB894606.1 GCF_000374545.1 Anaeromusa acidaminophila DSM 3853 | reverse complement strand
TCAGGAGTCGGGATGTAGCTGTCAACAGCCGCCATCAGATCAAGGATCTTCTGTTCCCACTCTGCTTCGCCTTCCAACGCTTTCAGCGCGGAACCGCTGATGACCGGGATGTCGTCGCCGGGGAATTCGTAGCTCGAGAGCAGTTCGCGAACTTCCATTTCCACCAGTTCCATCAGTTCCGGATCGTCAACCATGTCAGCTTTGTTCAAGAATACAACCAGCGCCGGCACGCCAACCTGGCGGCTCAGCAGGATGTGCTCGCGGGTCTGGGGCATCGGGCCGTCAGCGGCGCTTACCACCAGAATGCCGCCGTCCATCTGCGCAGCACCGGTAATCATGTTTTTAACATAGTCAGCATGGCCGGGGCAGTCCACGTGAGCGTAGTGACGGTTAGCCGTCTCGTACTCTACGTGGGCGGTGTTGATCGTAATACCGCGTTCGCGCTCTTCCGGAGCCTTGTCGATCATGTCGTAACCCATAAACTGAGCGCCACCGGTTTTGGATAACACCTTTGTGATGGCTGCGGTTAGAGTCGTTTTGCCATGGTCAACGTGACCGATGGTACCAATGTTCACATGGGGTTTGGTTCTTTCAAACTTTTGTTTTGCCATTCTTCTACTTCTCTCCTTTAAAAAGAGTTTTCGCCAGCTTACTTAGCCTTACTTAGCGAAAGTACGATTATTCTTTTTCGCTCTGGCAGTGGAAAATCCTGCTGCTTTTGAGAAAAAAAGAAAAAACCGCGATTACGCGGTTTCATGCCAGTACTGGTGGCGGCGCAGGGACTCGAACCCCGGACACTGCGGGTATGAACCGCATGCTCTAGCCAACTGAGCTACGCCGCCTAATATTATGGAGCTGATGACCGGATTTGAACCGGTGACCTTATCCTTACCAAGGATACGCTCTACCGACTGAGCTACATCAGCGTCAAACCATTGGTTGCGGGGGCAGGACTTGAACCTGCGGCCTTCGGGTTATGAGCCCGACGAGCTACCAACTGCTCCACCCCGCGTCATTAGTGGTGGAGAGGGAAGGATTCGAACCTTCGAAGGCAGAGCCGGCAGATTTACAGTCTGCTCCCTTTAACCACTCGGGAACCTCTCCACGGTACAATATGGAATTTTGGAGCTGGCGAGAGGAATCGAACCCCCAACCTGCTGATTACAAATCAGCTGCTCTGCCAATTGAGCTACGCCAGCGTTTCTGCCGCGCCCCTCAGTGACGAAATTGATTGTACATCATTTCCTTTTCCCTGTCAACCGCTTTTTTCTTGCTGCGGTTTCGAAGGCCAGGACCATCACCGGCTCGACGCTTATGTATATTATCACGTCTCCAGGCGCTTGTAAAGACTTAATTTCATACTAATTTCAACTGACGAAAAAGAAGTAATAACTCACCGCTGCCAATACAAAGCGATAATACGCAAAAGAAGCCAACGTTGATTGATTCAAAAAGCGCAAAAACCATACTACTGAAGCATAGGCTACTACAAAGGCCGTAACAAAACCAACGCCAATCATAACCAAATGATCCGCATTCAACTGTCCCCATACTTTCAGCAAATCATAAATACATGCCACAAACATTAGAGGCACGGAAATAATAAAAGAAAAATCAGCAGCTGCTTTACGACTGAGCCCTACAAACAATCCTCCAGAAATGGTAGAACCAGAGCGTGAAAAGCCAGGCCAAAGAGATAAAATTTGAAACAGCCCCACCCAAAAGGCTTGCATCAAGGTTATTTCATCTACATCACGCGTTTTAGGCCGACGCAGTTGAGCCCATTTTTCAGCTGCCAACATCAAAATGGCGCCCACTACCAAGCCGATAATAACGGTAAAGGGAGAAAACAAGTAGGTTTTTATCGCCTTGTGCAAGAGATAACCTACCCCCATAACCGGCACAATGCCTACGGCAACGTGCTGCCACTGCAAATTCGAGCGAAAACCGCTTCTTCTCCCCTTGCGCGGCATCATAGCTGCAAATTTCTCCCGATAGAGAAACAGTACCGATAAAATAGCGCCAAGTTGGATAAACACCTCGAAGACGCTGGCCACTTCGCCTTCAAATCCTATCAAATGGCCCGCTAAAATCATATGCCCAGTCGACGAAACCGGTAAAAATTCAGTAACCCCTTCCACCACGCCAATGAGCACCGCAATAAGCAAATTTTCCACAAAAAGGCCTCCTTGTTGTAAGAATACCACCTTATATTACCCTTCATCGAATCCACCGTCAACGACACAAAAATAAAAAGCGCGGCTTCCGCCGCACTTTTTAGGATTTTTAATCGATTTGAATGACCGTAATATCGGTCAAAGGATACTCTAAACGCTCGCCAGTTGCGCCCCGCAAGTGCGAAATCACACCCTCATGGTATTCTCCTGGCCAGGCCACCAATAACGTCTGTTTTTTGCTAATCGCCCGCAGCAATTCTACCGGCTGCAAGTCCAGTTCGGCGGCAAAAAAATTCCGCATATTATCCAGCAGCACTACCTCTGCTTCCAGTGCGGCCAACGCCTTGGTTGTCGTCCGCACCGCTTCCGCCTGCCGCGACGCATGCGCCGTCGGCCGCCATTCCTTCGGCAATATCTCTTTACCTTCAACATATTTCCAACCGCGCATACTGGCTAGTTCTCGCAAAATCTTGCTCTTCCCGCTGCCAGGAGCGCCGATGAGCAATACCATTTTATCCGTGGTTTGGGCCGCATCATGAACACATTCCACAATTTGTTGTACAATGGCCATCTTATTTCCCCCTTTTTTTAATTCACCGACCTATTTCAACAGTTCTTCACTCTACCGCACTCTGTCAATTTGGTCTTTTCTTTTTCTACAAATCCCTGTTGTGAAGTTCCTAAAATTCAAAGTTCCTGCTCATACATTTATAGGTCTACGTTCGACAACCTCGCAAGAAAACCCTTTCCTTCCTAGCAAAAGAGATGCAAAGCAAAAGCTCCCCAGTCGGGGAGCCAGGTTCATGTCTTATCGCGAAAATCAGGTCCCAAAAATTCCACGCCCAGCTCCCGTGTCGGAAGGGTGCGGCTTATGGCATCCCCATCTTCACCTCGATTGTCCAAATATCGTTCCAGTTTCCTTTTGACCCGCTGTAAAGCGTTGTCGATCGATTTCACATGACGATCCAGTTCTACGGCGATTTCCTGATAAGACTTGCCGTCCAAATACGCCATAAGAACTTTCCATTCCAAGTCGCTTAGAATCTGGCCCATTTTTTCTTCAATGTCGCTGAACTCTTCCCGGCTGATTACAAGTTCTTCCGGATCTGAAATTTTCGAACCAGAAAGCACATCCAGCAGCGTCCGGTCGGAATCCTCGTCATAAATTGGTTTATTTAGAGAAACGTAGGAATTCAGCGGGATATGTTTTTGCCGCGTAGCGGTCTTTATCGCCGTAATAATTTGGCGGGTAACGCAAAGTTCTGCAAAAGCCCGGAACGACGACAGCTTATCGCCGCGAAAATCACGAATAGCCTTATATAAACCAATCATGCCTTCCTGGATAATATCCTCGCGATCCGCGCCAATCAAAAAGTATGATCTGGCCTTGGCTCTTACGAAGTTCCGGTATTTATTGATTAGAAAGTCAAGTGCAATGGAATTTTCTTTTTCTTTTGCATCGATGACGATTTCTTCGTCGGTCATATTTTCGAATACGCCGTACAAATCATTTTGCGAATGAAACCGCATGCGATCGCCCCCCAGTTTTTCCTTGTTCCTTCATTCGAGCCTTCCCATCTAACCTAACGGTGTTTCTGGCGACGACTGCTCAAGGTGTTTCGAGGGCGTGCCCTACAATAATCCCTCATCAATAACCGCACTTCTACCAGTAAAAAAATTATACCGTATTCCTGCGGCCAGCGTCAAGCAAGACTGCATCTGCAAACCGCCCTATTGCAGCCGCTGCCGCACCGCTTCATATAAAACCAGCGAGCAGGCTACCGACGCATTCAGCGAATTCACATGTCCCTGCATGGGAATTCGCACTAAAAAATCGCAGTGTTCTTTAACAAGACGTCCCAGGCCTCTTCCTTCACCGCCGATTACCAACGCCAGCGGTCCCTTAAGAGAGGCTTCAAAATAATTTTCCATGCCATCCATGTCGCAGCCTGCAACCCAAACGCCCGCTTTTTTCAACTTATCCAGAGTCTGCGCTAAATTGGCCACCCTGGCAACAGGCACATACTCCACCGCGCCGGCGGACGTTTTGGCTACCGTTGTCGATAACGGACAGCTACGGCGCTTAGGTATGATGACGCCGTGAGCACCGGCAGCATCAACACTACGCAAAACAGCTCCTAAATTATGCGGATCCTCTAGTTCATCCAGCACCACAATCAAAGGAGCTTCTCCTTTAGCTTCAGCCGCTGCTAAAATATCTTCCACTTCCGCATACTCTACCGGCGAGGCCATCGCCACTACGCCTTGATGCCGCTGTCCTGGAGCCAGCTGCGCTAAACGCTGCGGCTCGACTTCCTGCACCAAAATGCCTTTATCCTTAGCCATTCCCGCTAATTCTCTAAGAGAACCCTGTCGCTCACCTTTGGCGATGAGCAGTTTATTTAAGGGCCGACCGCTTTTTAGCGCTTCACCAACGCTGTTACGTCCGGCAATCACATCTTCCATTGTAGTCCTCACTTTCTAAAAAGCGCCGAAGCTCCTTTTCTTTTCGGCAAATCAGGGCAGGTGTTTTCTGCGCACGCAATGGTCCAAGCCGCAACCTGGGTACCGCAGACAACTGCCTGCCCCAAGGGTTTTCCCGCAGCCAAGCCATAGACCGTGCCGGAGAAAAAGGCGTCCCCAGCACCGGTGGAATCAACCACATCGGTCCTAAAGACAGGCTGATATCCCATGTCTTGGCGCACTGCATCATAATAAACCGCCCCTCGAGCGCCCAGCGTAATGACCATGGACTGCAGCCCCTGGGCGTCCACGTACGCGCGAAGATATCGGGCGATTTCTTCCGGTTCCAGCACCGACAATTCCCGCTTCAGCAGTCTGCCTGCCTCAACGTCATTGCAAATAAAGGAAGCTAACTTCGGCAAAATATCGGGTTTTTCCAAAATAACAGACAAGTTGCCCGGAATACCATGCACCGGCACCCCTTGCTCTGCGGCCAATTCCAGCACCCGCAGCGTCAAGGCTGCATTCAAGTCTAGCTCCAGCACCACATGCTGCGTCTTTTCCAGCAACGCAGTTCCCTGTTCTTGTATCAGCTCGCTCAGAGCCGTTAAATCCGGCATCTGGGAAATAGATCCCAAGAGATCGCCATTCGCCCCCAAAACAGCCAGCCACATTCCCATGCCCCGGCCTACTGCCGGTACGCATTGCATATCAACCCCAGCAGCCCGCAGGCGGCTGCATACGTCCTCCGCTAGAGCGCTTTCGTCAACGGTACTGACAAAACGTACTTGCGTTCCCAAATGCGCTAAATTTTCCGCGACATTTCGCGCCACGCCGCCATGAAAAAACTCTATGTGTCCCAAATTGCGCCCTTGGGGATTATAGGCTTTTTGCGCAAAGCCTTTACAGTCAACAAATACAGTGCCAACTACGGCCACAGTTCCCATTGCTCAGCCTCCTTAACTTTGCGCCGGTAACGGTTTGGCCCGCCCGCAGCTCATTTTGCCTTCACTGCAATAGCCGGCCGATAGGCAAGTAGGCCCTGCTTTAGCAAAAAGCAGCGGCGCCGCCTGGCGCGCTTCTTTCAACATCGCTTCCGCCATCGCCCGAATCTCCCACTGCGCCCGCATACAGCAACGCAGCGAAAAAAAATGTAACAACGTACGAGCGTTCATGGTAATGACCACTTTTGTTTCCGTTGCATTAGCCAGCACATACCGCGCATCTTCTTTAGGAACCCCCAAGTCGGTCAATTCTTCATAAGCAGTGCGTATCTGCGCCATCAAGGCCGTAAACTTTTGCGCAGCTTCCGGACGCGCCGCAATGGTTGGCGGGACAATGGCTTCAAAATCATGTTCTCCCACGTAACGCTGCGACTGCTGCGAGTAGGAAGCAATACGATGACGCACCAATTGGTGGCTCAAAACCCTTGAGATTCCCTCCACTGCAAAGGTAAAGTTTACATGTTCCAACGTTGACAAATGCCCCAGCTCGACAATCTTGCTCACAAGGCCTGCCACTTGAGACTGGCTCATTTTCTCCGCCAGTTCCTCTGCGCCGACAGCCGAGTAGCACAGGCGGGCCGCCATGGCTACCGTCCGTTCCGGTTCCGGAGTATATTGCATCAATTTTACTTGCATTCGTCTTTTCCTTCCTTTCCGGCCTGCAAAGCGGCAAAAGCAATCTCAAAAGATTGCTTCGCCAATTGCTCCAGGCGTTCCTCCTGCCCGGATAGCAGTAAATAGCCAAACAAAGCCTCTAACGCCGTGCTCTGGCGGTATTCCTTGACACTGGCGCTTTTCGGCACGGAGGCTTTCGTGTTCCGCCCCCTTCTGGCTACGGTTCCTTCCGCTTCTGTTAAGTCTTCTTTCAACGCCTCATAGGCTTTAGACTGATATACAGCCGAAACCAACCGCATACCCGCTTCGTGCACCACCCGCACCTGGCGCTGTTCTTTTTCAAGCAGACGCAGTCTTACATAAAGAGTGTAGTATGCGTCTCCTACATACGCCAAAACCAAAGGATGAGCCGCCTCAGTCAAGGCCGGTTCGCCCCCGGCGTCTTGAAGCAAGCGCTCTTTTAAAAACTGAAACTGCGAAAATTTCATTTGCGCTTCCACCGCGTTCCCTGCGGAGAATCTTCAATGACAACCTCCAACTCCTGCAAAGCGTCCCGAATACGATCCGCCGTACCCCAATCCTTATTCTGCCGGGCCTGCTGCCGCAGTTCCAGCACCAGTTCCATCAAGCCGTCTACCAGACCGTTATCTTCGCCTGCGCTTTCCGTCGCCGCAGGCACAATGCCCAGCACGTCCTCCAGCAGAGCAAAGAGAGCCGTCGCTTCGTTTACCGCTTTGCTAGAAACCGCTTCTTTGCCTGAAGCTATCAGCGTCTGATACGAATTAACTTCTTTACCGAAGGTAAAGAACGTACTAATGGCTAAAGCCGTGTTGAAATCATCATCCATGGCTGCGAAAAATTCTTCTTTCGCTTTCTGCGCCGCCGCCAACAGTTGATCAGCGCCAGCGCCGCCACAGTCCGTCGCCGCAGCAGCCGCTAGCTCCGCCAAATTGCGTTTCACTGTAGCTAAGCGCTCTAAAGCCCGTTCCGCTTCGGTCAGGCGTTCGTCGCTGAAGTCCAAAGGACTGCGGTAGTGAGTGGAGAGAATGAAAAAGCGCAGCACTTCCGGGGCATAATGCGCCAAAATATCCTGAACCAAGAAGAAGTTCCCCAGAGACTTGCTCATTTTTTCCTGATTTACCGTAATAAAGCCGTTATGAAGCCAATAGCGCACAAAAGGAGTTACCCCTGTAAAGGCCTCCGACTGGGCCACTTCGTTTTCATGATGCGGGAAAATCAAATCGCTGCCGCCGCCATGAAAATCAAACTGTTCACCCAAATATTTATGCGACATGGCCGAGCATTCAATGTGCCAGCCAGGCCGTCCCGCCCCCCACGGACTTTCCCACGAAGGCTCGCCTGGCTTGGCGCTTTTCCACAATGCAAAATCCATGGGATGGTGTTTGCGTTCGTCTACTTCGACCCGAGCGCCGGCTTTCATATCGTCCAGCGAGCGGCCGCTCAACTTGCCGTAATCCTCAAACTTTTCCACCGCATAATACACATCGCCGTCAACGACATAGGCAAAACCGTCTTTCACCAGCTTGGCTACCATGTCGATGATCTCTTGCATGTGCGTAGATACTTTAGGATAGATCGCCGCCCGGCGCACATTCAGCTTATCCATCACTTCAAAATAGCTGGCGATATAGCGCTCGGAAATAGTATGCCACGGTACTTGCTCTTCATTGGCGGTCCGAATAATTTTATCATCCACATCGGTGAAGTTTTGCACATGCATCACTTCCCAGCCTTGATGCTCCAAGTAGCGGCGAATGACATCCCAGGTCACAAATGGCCTAGCGTTGCCAATATGAGGATGATTGTACGGCGTAACGCCGCAAACATACATTTTAACTTTTCCTTCTTCTATCGGAACAAAGGCTTCTTTCTGTTTAGTCAAGGTATTATACACACGCAAATTCATTGTTTCTTCAACTCCTCTTCTAATTCGCCAAGACGTTTTTCCATACGGTGCATATTGCGCTGCATGCACATCATCATTTCTACAATCGGATCCGGCAAGTCGTTATGATCCAAATCAATAAGATCTACGGTCTGGTTATTGTCAATCCGACGCCCTTCATGCCAAACAATGCGGCCAGGAATGCCCACTACAGTCGAATTGGGCGGAACTTCCTTGAGAACTACCGAACCAGCGCCGATTTTAGAATTATCTCCTACCTTAAATGAGCCCAGCACTTTCGCGCCGCTGGCAATAACTACATTATTTCCCACCGTAGGATGGCGCTTTCCCTTCTCCTTGCCTGTTCCGCCAAGAGTAACGCCTTGATATAAGGTGACATTATCGCCGATTTCAGCGGTTTCGCCAATAACAATGCCTGTGCCGTGGTCAATAAACAAACCTTCGCCAATGGTTGCACCAGGATGGATTTCTATGCCTGTTAAAAAGCGGGCAAAATTAGAAATCAGACGCGCTGCCAAAATCCAGCCTTTCAAAAACAAGCGATGCGAAATTCGATGCATCCAAATCGCATGCAGGCCGGAGTAGCACAGAAGGACCTCTAACACGCTCCGCGCAGCCGGATCGCGTTCAAAAACAACTTGGATATCTTGCTTGATGCGTTTGAACATGAATTTTCTTCCTTTCTCTACTCTAAAAAACAACGTAAAAAAACCACCATCTCCTGACAGAGACGGTGGTTCCGTGGTTCCACTCTGCTTGGACAGCACTTGCCATCCCTCTAAGCGCAATAACGGGCGCACCCGTGAAGAGTTTAGCTCTCCCCAGCTCCCGGACGCATTTCCGCTGACCGCTGCCTGCAGATGCTCTCAACCTAGGCATCCACTCTCTGTAAGGACGTTTCTGCGTACTTTTTCCGTTCTTCGCCGTCATCTATTCGTATTGCCTGCAGTATATCCCGTTCCGGCACCGCTGTCAATCAGATTTTTGCCAACATGCGCTCCATCCGAGCCAACGTACGTTCCCGCCCAATCAGCGGTACAATATGAATGAGCTCTGGTCCGTGCATACACCCGGTCAAGGCTACGCGCACCGGCATAAATACCTTTTTACCACCCAGCTTCAATTCTTTCGTAATGCTTTTCAGCAAGGCTTTCACAGCAGGCGCATCTACGGTCTCCAACGCCAACAGTTTCGTCTTAAACAAGTCCATTACTGGAGGCACATCGGCATCACGCAAAATTTCGTGAGCATCTTCGTTTTCAAAGTCAATCTCATCTTGAAAGAAAACAGCCGCATGTTCGACAATTTCCGCGCCATAGCTGATATAATCCCGCAAGGCTTCTACCATCTGCTCGACCCAGGCTCGCTGCTCTTCATTCAGTGACTCCTGTACATAACCAGCCTTGATCAGATGCGGCAGCACCAAGTCGGTAAGTTCCGCCAAGGTCAGCTTCTTCAAGTAGCAAGCATTAATATAGTTTAGCTTGTCCACGTCGAACACGGCTGGATTTTTCGCCACTCGATCCATAGAGAATTTTTCAATCAACTCCTGGCTGGTAAAAAGTTCTTCCTCTCCAGGAGGCGCCCAACCCAGAAGAGCCAAGAAATTCACAATGGCTTCCGGCAAATAGCCAAGTTGGCGATATTGGTCCACCGAAGTCGCACCGTGACGTTTGCTCATCTTCGAGCGATCTTTACCCAAAATCAGCGAAATATGTCCAAATTGCGGCGCTTCAAAACCAAGAGCTTTATAAAGAAGCCATTGGCGCGGCGTATTGGACAAATGTTCTTCAGCCCGAATAACATGGGTAATTTTCATCAACATGTCGTCAATGACTACAGCATAGTTATATACGGGAATGCCGTCTGATTTGACGATAACAAAATCACCTACGCCGGACGATTCAAAACGGACTGTTTCACGAACCATATCTTGAAAAACAATTTCTTGTCCTTCAGGAACGCGAAAGCGCACTACCGGCTTGCGTCCAGCGGCTTCCATAGCCTTTTTCTCTTCTTCCGAAAGATTACGGCAGCGTCCGCCGTAGCGGGGCGTTTCTCCCTTAGCCAACATCGCCTGACGTTCCGCTTCCAGCTCTTCTTCCGTGCAATAGCAGTGGTATGCCTGGCCGGAAGCCAAAAGTTGCTCCGTATACTGCCGGTAAATATCCAAACGCTGCGTTTGATAGTAAGGCCCGTAAGGCCCCCCCACTTCCGGCCCTTCATCCCAGTCCATCCCCAGCCACCGCAAAGCCGCTTTAATATTTTCCTCCGACTCCTTGGTGGAACGCTCCAAATCCGTATCCTCAATACGCAGCACCAGCTTGCCGCCGTGCTTGCGGGCCAGCAGCCAATTGAACAACGCGGAACGAGCGCCGCCGATATGAAACGGTCCTGTAGGACTCGGCGCAAAACGCAGCCGAATTTCTTTCTCTACCATCAAAATTCCCTCCAACAACGTCCTTTTAAGCCAAATTATTCTTTTATGATAGCAGATTCCTCTCGTTTGTGCAAAAGCCATTCCTTTTCACGTACAGTTTTATGATTTCAAGCTCCGTTTTCCGCTCTATAAATAATTTCAAGTATGAAGAAATTATTTGCAGGAAAATAGATCGTCACAAAGAATTTTCCTTATATAACGTTCCCAGTAAACAAGGCAGAAACAAAGGAGGGGATTCCTATGAAAACCTACATCCGATGCAAAGCTTGCGGTTACATCATGGATGAAAGCCATTTAAAAGATGTTTGTCCAGCGTGCAATCTGCCCAAAACCGTATTCGAGCCGTATACCAAAAAAATTTCACCTCAACGAAAATTTCTGCTCGATCAACATTTTCATCCTATTGCCGTACACTTCCCTCAGGTTTTCATGGCGCTCATCGTCTCCATGCTAGGCCTTTCTTTTCTTGTTGCCGAGCCACTGCGCAATGAGTTTCTCATTGTAGCAAAAATATCTTTGATCGCTCTGCCATTTTCGGTATTCTTCGGCTTTATCACCGGGCTGTACGATGGCAAATTGCGCTTCAAAACGGTTAAAACGCCTATTTTAAAAAGCAAAATACTCGTGGGCGCCGTCTTTCAAGGCCTATCGTGCCTAATGCTCTGGCTTTACTTAGCCAATGGCTTTTCCCCCTCTAATATAGTTGCTTTAATCGTTCTTAGCCTAGTCAGCACCGGCTGCGCCATTTATCTCGGACGCGTAGGCTCCCCTATGTTCGATTCATTTTTGCCAGGATAAGCTGAAGATACTCTACCCCCTGCGCCTTCGGCGCAGGGGGTTTTTAGCGTCTTTTTCTATTTTCTAAGCATAGCCACCGCATAAGCGGACATGCCCTCTTCGGTTCCTACAAAGCCCAGTTTTTCTGTTGTGGTGGCCTTGATATTGATGCGTTCTTCAGAGACTTTCAGCGCCGCCGCTACGTTTTTAACCATTTGCGGAATATGCGGGGCCAGTTTGGGCCTTTGCGCCGCCACGGTTACATCTACGTTATTGACCGCCCAGCCTGCCTGTTCCAGCAAAGTCTGCACCTTCTCCAACAGCAGCAAGCTAGAAATGCCGCGATACTGTTCATCTGTGTCCGGAAAATGACGGCCAATATCACCCAGGCCCGCCGCGCCTAAGAGCGCATCCTTCAAAGCATGCAATAATACATCTGCATCAGAATGACCGTCTAAGCCCAGCGAATGCGGAATATCTACACCGCCCAAAATCAGCTTGCGTCCCGGCACCAAGCGGTGCACATCATAGCCCATGCCTGTTCTCCACTCCACTTGCCGTTCCCCCCCGCGCTGCTGCAATATAGCTTCCGCCACGATCACATCCTCTGGAGTCGTGACCTTTAGATTGCTGTACTCGCCCTGAACCAAACGCACAGATACTCCCAAGCGCTCTACCAACGAAGCGTCGTCGGTCCCTAAAAATCCTTCCGCCGCAGCCTGATCGTAGGCCTGGCGCAACAACGCCGCTTCGAATACTTGGGGCGTCTGCATAGCCCATAAGCGTTCCCTTGGGGGAGTCGCCACTACACACCCCTCTGTATTACTTTCTTTAATTGTATCCTTAACAGGAACAGCCAAGCCAGCCGCCCGCAGCCGCTGCGCCGCTTCCACTACGGCATCGACCGATTCCGACAGCACCAGCGGCCGCGCCGCGTCATGCACCGCCACATAATTCGTTCCATCTGGCAGAGCCTTAAGGGCATTCGCAATGGAATATTGTCTTTCACTGCCGCCAGCTACTATCTGCCATGGCTTTAACCTGGCATCCTGCGACAGGATGCGCCTGACCTCAGCTTCTTCTTCCGGCGCCGCTACGATAATCATTTCGTCAATTTTCTTGCTGGCCGACAAAGCCTGCGCACTGCGCAAAAGCATAGGACGTGAAAGAAGCGGGAGAAAAGCCTTATTGCTCCCCCCGCCCATGCGCCGTCCCTGTCCTGCCGCAGCCAAAACAGCTATATTCATGCTTTAAGCGCCTCTTTCTCCATTCTTTAACTTAGCAAAAATCATGCGTCCCGCCGCAGTCTGCAGCACCGACGTTACCAATACTTCCAAATGTTCTCCTACATACTTTTTCCCGCCGTCGACAACAATCATCGTGCCGTCGTCGAGATACGCCACTCCCTGGCCGAATTCTTTGCCATCCTTCACCAAATGCACATGCATTTCTTCGCCAGGAAGCACTACCGGCTTGACTGCATTGGCCAGCTCATTAATATTCAAAACGGCGACCCCGTGCAGCACAGCAACCTTATTCAAATTGAAGTCATTGGTTAAAATTTTGCCGCTGGTTTCTTTTGCCAATTGAATTAGCCGCGAATCCACTTCCGCAATTTCTTCGTAATTGCGGTTATCAATCTGCACCGCCAGCCCCAATTCCTTCTGCATACGATTTAAGATATCAAGCCCCCTGCGGCCTCGATTGCGTTTTAGAGGATCTGAAGAATCCGCAATATGCTGCAGCTCTTCCAAGACGAAAATCGGCACCAATAGCCGGCCCTCTACAAAGCCGCTTTGACAAATATCTGCAATACGTCCGTCAATAATGACACTTGTATCAA
Source organism: Anaeromusa acidaminophila DSM 3853 (assembly GCF_000374545.1). Taxonomy (NCBI): domain Bacteria; kingdom Bacillati; phylum Bacillota; class Negativicutes; order Selenomonadales; family Sporomusaceae; genus Anaeromusa; species Anaeromusa burkinensis. The sequence goes on along the minus strand of NZ_KB894606.1, from coordinate 37,850 downwards.
GAATCTTCGGCGCACAAACATCTGCTTGCGGCACCTGCTGTTTGGGCGCCTTTTCTCCTTTACTCAGCCATGGCAAATAAGACACCAAAAAGCCTAACTCATCCCGCTTGCGCACAGCAATATTCATACCTAAATAGCCCAAAAAAATACTCAAAACGATAGGAATGTATTTCCCAATAATCGGAATCGGTAAAAAAGAAGAACTAATTAAGTTAGAAAGTATAAGTCCGATGGATAAACCAGCCGCTCCCGCCAATACATCGTTTAACGGCATCTTGTTCAACCGCGCTTCTACCCAGTCGTTAATGCGCCACAAATAACGCACTAAAAGCGGCGATAGCAAAAAGCCCAGCAAGCCGCCCACAAATGCGCCGGCCAGCAAAGATAAAATTGTAGCCAGCGTACTGCCGAACAAGCCCATGCGCAACACTTCCGCACTAACCAACACCGCCAGCACCTGATTAATCCACTCCGCCATAGTCAAAAGGCCTGCGATCACGCCCAAGCCGGTAATTACAAAACGCAACACTCTATCCAGCATGCTTTCGCCTCCTTTCTCGTTTATTGCATCTATTTCTTATGCCATGTTGCCACAACAATAGAACGCCCTCCTTTGGCTTGCTAAAATATCGCCATACCGGTTTATTGTAACACAGCGGCTAACGCTTCCGCTACCTGCCTAACGCCAATATACTCCGCTTCCGCCTTGCGCTGCTTTAACGCCGACAGATTGCCCGCAGGCAAAACAAAGCGGCGAAAACCCATTTTCCAAGCCTCTTGAATGCGCAATTCCGCCCGGGGGACCATACGGATTTCTCCGGTTAAGCCAACTTCGCCCATGACCACCGTATGCGGATCAACGGGTCGATTGCGAAAGCTCGAAGCAATCGCCACCGCTACCGCCAGGTCGGCCGCTGGCTCCGCCATGCGGATGCCTCCGATTGTGTTAACATATACATCCTGATCACCGAGTACCAGCCCGACCCGTTTTTCCAGCACTGCCAACAAAAGCAGCGTCCGGTTATAATCAAAGCCCGCCGCGGTCCGCCTTGGCATACCAAAGCAGGTAGTACTGACAAGCGCCTGCACTTCAAGCAGCAAGGGCCGCACCCCCTCCAAATGCGCCAAAACGACGGATCCCGGCGAATTCACCGGTCGCTCCGCCAACAGCACGGCTGAGGGGTTTTCCACTTCGACTAACCCGTCTTCTTCCATGGCAAAAAGACCGCTTTCCTGAGTAGAGCCAAAACGATTTTTAATAGCCCGAAGCACTCGAAAGGTATAACTGCGCTCCCCTTCAAAATATAAGACCACGTCCACCATATGCTCTAACAAGCGCGGACCCGCAATCTGGCCATCCTTAGTGACATGGCCGATAATAGCAATGGAAATTCCTTCTTCTTTAGCCAGCCGCAACAATCGCCCGGTGCATTCGCGCACTTGACCGACACTGCCAGGCGCACTAGGCAATTCCGGACAATACATGGTTTGAATGGAATCAATCACCAACAAAGCCGGTTTGCACTCTTGTGCCGTGCGCAAAATATCATCCAGCCTCGTCTCGTTCTGAACCCATAATCGCGGCTGCAGACGACCTAATCGTTCGGCCCGCATACGAGTTTGTGCCGCCGACTCCTCGCCTGAAACATAGAGTACCGGCGCTTGGCCTTGGCTTAAATGCGCCGCCACTTGCAACAACAAAGTCGATTTGCCAATTCCCGGGTCGCCGCCGACAAGCAGCAAGGACCCAGGCACCAAACCTCCTCCTAAAACCCGATCCATTTCACCGCTGCCGGTAGACATGCGAGGCAGTGCGCTGATATCAACCTCGGTAATAGGACATGGCCGAGATACCGCTGCGGTGACGCTCCCCAAACCAGGGCGGCTAGGCTCTTTGCGAAGCACCTCCTCGTTAAAAGAATTCCAGGCGCCGCACTCCGGGCATTTTCCCAGCCATTTGCTTGAATCATAGCCGCAAGACTGACATACATAACGAATCTTATCTTTTGCCATTGCTATCAATTGCCTCCCTGACGCCTCTCCCAAAATACCGAAAGCACTTTGGATAAGGCATACCCAAAGTGCTTTCGCGCCGCCTGGCGTCATTTCCTGCTATAAAATCCGAGTAAATACCTTTTTTAGTTTTTTTTCGCAAAAGTGAGCTTCCCTGCTTCGTCAGCGTCAACAGCCACCGTATCTCCCGCTCCAATGCCCCGACGCAGCATCATCTCTGCGATTTCATCCTCAACCAGTTTCTGAATGGCCCGACGTAACGGCCTGGCTCCATAAGTGATGTCCAGCCCTTCCTTAATCAGCTCCTCTTTCGCCTTCTCGCTGACTTCCAGGGCAATCTCATTTTCACCTAAGCGTTTGGATACGTCGGCAAGCATAATCCCCACAATCTGTTTGAGTTCTTCATCGTTCAGGCTGGAGAAAACAATCAACTCGTCAATGCGATTCAGGAATTCCGGCCGGAATAATTTTTTCACTTCCTCCATCACGCGTTTTTTGCCTTCGCTATCGTCTTTCTTCTTCTCATTGCCGGTAACAAAGCCCATAGTACCGCCACCCTGACGCTGCAAATGTTTAGCGCCCACATTGGAGGTCATGATAATCACGGTATTCTTAAAATCAACAGTACGCCCCTGCCCGTCAGTCAGCCTACCGTCTTCCAATACTTGCAACAACATGTTGAATACATCGGGATGAGCCTTTTCGATTTCATCCAGCAACAGCACGGCATAGGGTTTACGCCGTATTTTTTCCGTCACCTGACCGCCTTCTTCATATCCAACATAGCCAGGAGGCGCTCCCACCAAACGAGAAACTGTGTGTTGTTCCATATACTCGGACATATCCAAGCGAATCATGGCGTTTTCATCGCCAAAAAGCGCTTCCGCCAGGGCCCTCGCCAGCTCCGTCTTGCCCACGCCGGTAGGACCCAAGAAGACAAAAGAGCCAATAGGCCGCTTCGGATCTTTCAAGCCCGCCCGAGCGCGACGCACCGCACGAGCCACAGCCTGTACCGCTTCGTTTTGACCGATGACCCGTTTATGCAAAACCTCTTCCAGCTTCAACAACCGTTCGGACTCTTCTTCCGCCAGCTTTCTAACAGGAATGCCTGTCCAGCCTGCCACAACTTGCGCAATATCATCCGCCGAAACCACGATTCGCTCGCCGCCGCCCTGCTTCCAGGAACGCTGTTTTTCTTCCAGCTGCATTTTTAAAGTTTGCTCTTGATCGCGCAGCTTAGCGGCTTGCTCGAATTCTTGAGCAATAATGGACGCCTCTTTTTCCGCTTGAATACGTCCGAGCTCTTTTTCTAAGCCTTTTACGTCTTCCGGCTTGGAAAACGCCCCTAGCCGCACCCGCGAGGCCGCTTCATCCATCAAATCAATCGCCTTATCCGGCAAATATCGGTCAGAAATATACCGATGAGATAGTTTTACCGCTGCCTCAATGGCTTCATCCGTAATTTTAGCCCGATGAAACGCTTCATACCGATCCCGAATTCCTTGCAAAATAGCGATGGCGTCTTCTACGCTGGGTTCGCCGACATTCACCGGCTGGAAGCGCCGTTCCAAAGCCGCATCCTTCTCAATATGCTTTTTATATTCCGACAAGGTTGTCGCACCAATCACCTGGATCTCGCCGCGAGCCAGTGCCGGTTTTAAGATATTGGCGGCGTCAATAGCTCCTTCAGCTCCGCCGGCGCCTACCAACGTATGCAACTCATCAATAAATAAAAGGACATTGCCCGCTTCGCGCACTTCTTCCACTACTTTGCGCACCCGGTCTTCAAATTCACCGCGATATTTCGTGCCGGCCACCATCGCCGCCATGTCCAAAGAGATGACTCGTTTGGCGCGTAATGTTTCCGGCACCTTAGCATCAACAATTCGCTGCGCCAAGCCTTCCGCCACAGCCGTCTTGCCAACGCCTGGCTCGCCAATCAACACCGGATTGTTTTTAGTGCGCCGACTAAGAATCTGCAGCACCCGCTCAATCTCACCGCTGCGACCAATAACCGGATCAATCTTTCCATTTTTAGCTAGTTGGTTTAAATCCCGTCCAAATTCATCAAGCAGCGGCGTATCCGTTTCTTCATCCTCCACCGCCTGTGCATGAGCATTGCCGGAAGCGTAAAAGCCGCCGCCCAATAGTTCCATCACTCGCTGCCGAACCTGCCCAAGATCCGCCCCTAAGGCAGTGAGCACCTGCGCCGCTACCCCTTCTCCTTCGCGAATCAGGCCTAAAAGAATATGTTCCGTCCCCACATACTGATGTCCTAAACGCAACGCCTCTTCCCCTGATAGCTCAATGACCTTTTTCGCTCGCGGCGTATAACTGATATCCCGGCTGGTACCGTCGCCGCGACCTATAGTTTCTTCCACTTGGCGACGAATGCGTTCCAAATTAATATTTAAGGAGGTCAAGGCCCGCGAAGCAACGCCTTCCCCTTCATGCAGCAATCCCAAAAGCAGATGCTCGGTTCCTATATAATCGTGCCCCAAGCGAATGGCTTCCTGCTGCGCCAGCATCAGCACCCGTCTAGCGCGTTCGGTAAAACGACTCAACATTGTAACGACCTCCTTTAAAAATAAAATTCGTTTCTATTGCCCGTTTTCTGGTTCCTGCGCCAGCGTATGCCGAATCACTTCCGCCCGCAGCGCCGCTCGTTCCTGCGCCGTCATCGTTTCCTTTCCTGTTAAAGAATGAAGGAATCCAGGCCGAGTCTTTACTAGCAAACTGTGCAGCACTGATTTTTCCACCCCTGTTACGATGCCCAGATCTACGCCTAGCGATACATCACTGAGCAAGCGCAGCGCTTCTTCGCCTTTCATACTGCGCGCATGACACATTACTCCGTAGGCCCTCCAAACGCGATCAGCCAAGGACTCTTCCGCCTGTTCCAACAATCGCAACCGAGCCTGACGCTCGTGATGCACCATGTGCTGCACCACGCCGTTCAAATTAGCGATAATTTCTTCTTCTTTCGGCCCCAGCGTCAGTTGATTGGAAACTTGAAATAAATTTCCAGCCGCTTCGGTTCCTTCGCCGTAAAGACCTCGCACTGCCAGTCCCAACTGCGTAGCCGCCGAAATTACCCGGCTGGCCTGTTTTGTCATCACCAGAGCCGGCAGATGCAGCATCACGGAAGCGCGCAAGCCGGTTCCCAAATTGGTCGGGCAAGAGGCCAAGTAGCCTAGATCTTCACGAAAAGCAACCTCTTCGCGGCTTTCCAGCAGATCATCTACCTCATTAGCCTGAACTAGGCACTGTTCCAAATCCAGCCCTGGCGCTACCGCTTGAATACGCAAATGATCTTCTTCGTTGACCATAATACTAACGGCGCCTTCCCGTCCTACCACCAAGGCTCGCCCTTCAGCACACTGGGCGAAATCGGGACTTGCCAGATGCTTCTCTACTAAAATTTTCCGTTCCAGCTTCGACAAGTTTTCCAACGGCACAAATACGTATGCCGCCTCGTCCGCCTGATTAAGCTGCGGCAGCGCTTCTTTTACTACCTGTAGCACCAGCTGCAATGTCGCCTCGTCGGCGCGAGTAGGAAACGCAAATCGTTGAAAATTCCTCGCCAGACGCACCCTGCTTGATAAAGCGATATCTCCCTCCGGCCCTGCAAGCGTTCCCCAGGCGCTGCGAGGACTGCGCAATAACTCTTGCCAATTCATGCCTTGCACCACCTTATCCACGCTGGCTCTGCATTTCAAGACTGCGAATTTCATCTCGCAAGCGAGCCGCTTCTTCATATTCTTCTTGCCGAACATGTTGTTCCAATTGCTGCCTCAGCCCTTGAATGTGACGCCGCATTTGCAAAGCAGCCCCTGTATGCCTTGGCACTTTGCCGTTATGCTGCGCCGTACCGTGAATACGTCGCACCATTGGCCCTATTTTTTCCTCAAAAGCGTCAAAACAGCCGCTACAGCCAAAGGTCCCTTTGTGACTAAATTCCTCATACGTCAAACCGCACTCAAGACAGCGCACCGTTTCTTCCTGCACTTCCTCCGGTTGCGACGCCGCCAAGAGCAGCTTCAGAAAGTCCTCCGCACCTGCCGGATCGTTTAAAGCCAAAACCGAAAGCGCCGACTGTCCCTGAGCGCAAACTTCACAAAAATGATGCTCTTCTTTTTCGGAGCCCATCATTTGCACAATGCGAATCGTTGCCGGTCGTTTGCCGCAATTCTCGCACAACATTACATTCCCTCCTCGCGAGGCAAGTCCGCCAAACGCTGCAGCACATCCCGCAACAAGCGACCTCGCTCTTCATCCTCTATCCGTTCGGCAAATTGCATCATAAAGTAGCGCACAATGGCCGCTTCTCGCTCACTCAAAAGCTGATGCTGCTCCCATTGCCGAATACGCCACTGTACTTCTTCCTGAGACCAAGCTTCTTCCGGCGGCGCCGGCAATTCCGCCAGCACCGGCAGCGCTAATTTAGCAATACGCACAAAGCCCCCGGAGCCGCGGCGAGATTCAACAATAAAGCCTCGTTCCATGGTAAAGCGAGTGCCCAATACATACGTGACCTGCGAAGGAGCGCAGGCAATTTCTTCGGCTATTTCACTACGCCGCACGACAATAATGCCGCCGCTTCCCGCTGCCAGTTTGCGTAAAATAAAACGCTCAATAGCATCTGCCAAATTCCCCATGCCGCCGCACCTCCTTTTCCGCAAAGCATACACTTCTTTAACAAAGTACTGTTTCATCTTTTGACTTTATTTTATTTGACTTTTTGACTTTGTGCAAGTAATTTTTACGTTACAAATAATAAAAAGGAGGGCTTTCGCCCTCCTTTACGTTCAGTCTTTGCGGTTTGCTTCTTTCACTTTTTCGCCAAACTGTTTTCCAAACTCAAAACACTGCTGCAACTCTGCTTTATCAGCAGTCCATTTCAAGAAGAGACTCGGCAGCGGGGCGTTAATGCCGCTGGCGGCTAAACCTGCCTCCAGTTTTTCCTGAGCGCCGCCGTTCCAGCCATAAGCTCCGAACGCACCGCCAAGTTTATTTTGCGCCTTTAGCCCTTGCAGATACGATACCGTTGCTGCCATCGTCGCCAAGGGGCCGCTATTGATTGCCGAGGAACCTAAAATAACCCCTCCTGCTTCTAAGACCGCCAAGGCAACATCGCTTAATTCCGTAGTAGAAATACGCATCAAACGCACGTCTACTCCAGCCGAAGCTACACCGTCCAAAATACGCCGAGCCATTTGCTCCGTACTGCCCCACATCGTGTCATATACAATTACAACGCGATCACGATTTTGCCCGCTGCCCCAACGTTTATACGCCGCCAAAATTTCTTGAATATGGCTGCGCCATATCAAGCCATGACTAGGAGCAATCATGTTTAAAGGCAAGCTGCTCACTTTGTCCAAAGCGCGCACAACCAATTTGCCGAAAGGCATTAGAATGTTAGCGTAGTATTTAGCCGCCTCATACATAGCCACCGGCAGTTCATTTTCGTCGTCAAAACGTTTGCTCGTACAAACATGCTGCCCAAAAGCATCATTCGAGAAGAGAATGTTTTCCCCTTCCATAAAGGTCGCCATTGAATCCGGCCAATGCAGCATCGGCAACGGGACGAAGTGGAGCTTATTGCGGCCAATATCCAGCACATCTCCTTGCTTAACCGTCATAAAATCGTATTCCTTGCCGTAGTACTTTATGACTTCATCCTTGCCTTGATTGGTTAAAACGACCTTGGCTTGGGGCGCCCGTTCCATCAACTTGGGCAAAGAACCAGAATGGTCCGGCTCCACATGATTGGTAATTACATAGTCAATTTTAGAAGGATCAACGATCTGACTGATGCGTTCTAGCAACTCCTCCGTATAGGGAGCCTTGACATTGTCAATCAGGCAAATCTTCTCATCAACCACTAAATAGGCGTTATACGTAACCCCCCGAGGTGTATTATAACCGTGAAAATCCCGTAAATTCCAATCTACAGCGCCAACATAATACACGCCGCGAGCAATTTCAATTTGATTCAGCATTCCCTTCTCCTCCTTGTATCCCAACAGCAATCTTTCTCTCTATCTTACAATAGCGTCGGCGCACGGTGTAGAGCCTCACGAGCGCCTTCCATAATTTCACTGATGATTTCCGCTGCAGGCTGAACCCGTTTCAGAGGAAGCAAGCTCTGGCCAGCTTGGACCATGCCTTGCTCTACATCGCCGTCTACCGCCGCTTTGCGATTGGTGCCTGTAGCCATTTTTTCCAGTTCTTCCTTCGGATGATGTTTATATTCCATGGAAATAAACAGATCTGTAAACTGATTACGAACGCCGCGCACTGCATGGCCAATCGTTTGGCCCGTCACCACGGAATCCGTGTCAGCCGCTTCAATCAAACGCTGTTTGAAATTCGGATGGACGGCGCATTCTTCCGCCAGCATAAAACGAGTGCCAATTTGCACGCCTGCAGCTCCCATCACCAACGCCGCAGCCAGACCCCGCCCGTCGGCAAAGCCGCCGGCTACGATTACCGGCAAAGAAACCTCAGGGATAACCTGCGTCATTAACGCCATCGTCGTGAGCACGCCAATGTGACCGCCAGCTTCCATTCCTTCTACAACAATCGCGTCAGCGCCAGCCGCTTCCACGCGTTTAGCCAGTTTTACATTTGGCACTACAGGAATTTTCTTCACGCCAGCTTCTTTCAGGCGTTCAAAGAAAGGTACCGGATTACCGGCGCCCAGAGTCACAAAAGCCACTTTTTCCCGGCAGATAACATCTACCAATTCGTCTTTATTGGCAGCCATAAGCTGCACATTTACGCCGAAAGGCTTATTGGTCAAGCGTCTAGCTTCGTGAATTTGCTCTTCCAGCCACTCTGCTGAACGCCCCCCTGAAGCAATAATTCCCGCTCCGCCGGCTTCCGAAACGGCAGCCGCCAAACGAGCTTCCGAAACCCAAGCCATACCGCCTTGTAAAATCGGGTATTGGATACCTAATAGTTGCGTCAATCTTGTTGTCATCTTCAGACTCTCCTTTGGCTCATGGAACCATTATTTTAATATTTTCTTTCTTCAATTTCACGATTGAATGCAAAATTCCTGCATACGAAGCAGCAAATCAACAAACATGTTAAAAATTTATTCACCCTTGGAAAAAAGCTTTACAACCGTATATATCGTCTCTATAATGAAAAATCATGCATAGGTACATGCTAGAGCTTTTTTACTCGAATATCTTTTCACCAGGTCTTATTTTTACAGTGGCAATGCCAAACGTTGCAAAGGGAAAGTGAGTGAACTCGAATGACTGTTATCGGTAAGCACATCACAGCCGATATGTATGGCTGCAGATTTGAGCTGCTTGATGATCGGGACTATATCAAGCAAGCCGTTTTAGCCGCTATTGCCGAAGGCCAATTAACACTTCTCCAATACACCGATCACCCCCTGACGCCTCAAGGAGTCGCAGCCATTGCGCTTTTGACGGAAAGCCATATCAGCGTACATACTTATCCGCACTTAGGCTATGCGGCTGTTGATATTTTCACTTTCAGTGAAGCAGCCTTGCCGACTAAAGCGCTACAAACATTACGCCGGCATTTTAAGCCGACCAAACTCAAGACCACTAATATCCGCCGCGGCGACTTCGGCTCTGTGAGCGATATGAAACCGAAGACTCGCACGTTAGGCAATCCGTTGCGTCGAGTCAAAGACACCAGCACGAAATTCATCAAGTTTCTCAGCCGTTCGAAAAAGTAACGTTTAAACTGCCAAGCGCCTCGCCAGAGGCGCTTTTTTCTTATTAATTTATATCCTCATAACCGTCTACTAGAACGTTTACCTTGCCGGTCTTTGGATCAAAGAGCAACCCGTGAATTGGCACATCCACCGGCACTAACGGATTGCTGCGAATCGCAGCAACCGTCTGCTTTACATTCTCCACCGGATTATGAAACTGATCCACCCAATGTTCCAAATCGCCTTCAATCATCTTAATCGCACTCGGATGCACTCCTCTGGCAATCATCTTGGTCTTTAGGTCTTGTGACGTACTATGCGCCATGCCACAGTCCTCATGACCAATCACCATGATTTCCTGCACACCCAGTTCATAAATGGCAATCAGCAAACTGCGCACAACGGCCCCAAAAGGCCCTGTCACTGTATTACCAGCGGTTTTAATCACCTTAGCCTGACCTCGTTCGATACCTAAAGCGGGCTCTAAAAAATCCACCAGCCGCGTATCCATGCAAGTAAAAATCGCCAATTGCCGATTCGGATATTTACTGACCTCTCCTGCACCACAAGGACAGCCTTCTTCATTGGTATGACACTCGCAATACGCCTGCGGCAAGCTATGTATAAACTTTTCATTAGCCGCCAGAACCTGTTCCAGCATCGTCATAAGAATACCTCCTGCGAATTATCTTCCACTCACATTCTCTCTTACCTAGAAGGTCATCGTCAAGAGCGTTGAAAAAAGTTGCATTATACTGACAAAAAGAGGACACACCCTAAGGCGCGTCCTCTTTTTCAATCCTAAAGCGATTACTAAGCAATACCAAAGCACCGATACGTATTGGCCGTTGTCTGTTCAGCCACTTCTTCCACGCTCAAGCCGCGCAGTTCCGCCACTTTCTCCGCTACTAGCCGTACATGCAACGGCTCATTGCGCCGCCCGCGATACGGAGTCGGCGTCAAATAGGGACTGTCTGTTTCGAGCAATAATCGCTCAAAAGGAACTTCTTTTACAATCTCCGGAAGTTTGGCTGCGTTCTTAAAAGTCAGCGTTCCTCCTACAGAAAGATAAAAGCCCAGCTTCACCACTTCCCTCGCCATCTCCAGGCTGCCTGAAAAGCAGTGGAAAACGCCGCGCACGCCTCGGCCCGCTTCTTTGACCAAACGCAAAATATCGCCATGCGCCTCCCTGTCATGAAGAATCACCGGCAAACCACACTCTTTAGCCAATTCCAGTTGTTTGACAAATACCTTCTGCTGCACAGAACGCGGCGAAAAATCATAATGATAATCCAACCCAATCTCGCCAATCGCGACAACTTTAGGATGCCGCGACCAACGACTCAACTGTTCGTAAGCCCCCTCATCCGCCGAATCGGCGTCATGCGGATGAATACCGACGGCTGCATAAATCGCCGCATGTTCTTCCGCCAACGCCAATGCGGCAGCAGAGCTTTTCATACAGGCGCCGGGGTTCACCATCCCTACCAGACCGTTTGCCAGCGACCTGGCTATTACTTCATTACGGTCAGCATCAAAAGCTTCATCATCCAAATGAGCATGAGAGTCAAAAAGCATGCTTACTTCACCTTGCTTCCAGGAGCCATGCCGGGAACTTCTACAACCTGCAGCGCACCGTCACAAGACGCAGCCAACACCATGCCTCTTGATTCAACGCCGCGAATTTTCGCAGCTTTCAGGTTAGCCACCAATACCACTTGCTTGCCCACAAGCGCTTCCGGTTCATAATGCTGGGCGATACCCGAAACTACAGTGCGGGTTTCCTCTCCCAAATCCACCGTTAGCTTAAGCAATTTGTCCGCCTTGGGTACTTTTTCCGCGGCAATGACTTTAGCTACCCGCAGATCCATACGGCCAAAGTCATCAATGGAGATTTCACCGTTCTCCGCAGCAGGAGCCGCCTTCTGCTGCGCTGCCGCCTGCTTTGCCTTGGCAGGGATTTCTACAGCCGCAATTTCTTCCTTCTCGAGCTCAATACGAGGGAACAATGGTTCCGCCGCCGCTACCTGTGTTCCCTCCGGCAGGCCGCCCCAAGCCATATCCGTCATGCGAATAGAAGCCCAGTCCCAGGTCAAGCCCAGTTGCGACCAAATACGCGGCGCCGTGTGCGGTAGGAAAGGAGCAATTAAGACCGCCGTCTGACGCAAGGTCTCCGCTAAGTGATATAAGACCGCCGCCAACCGATCCGCCTGCTCCGGATTCTTCGCCAGCGCCCATGGAGCAGTTTCGTCAATGTACTTATTGCTGCGGCCAATTAAAATCCAAACACATTTCAAAGCTTCGGTTAAATCCATTTTTTCCATGGCAGTGCGATAATCGGCCAGTGTTTTTTCCGTCAGCTGGCGCAAAGACGCATCCACTGCTTCTTCGGTATGTCCTTGCAAGATCTTCCCGCCTTGAAAGCGCCCAATCATGCTAAGCGTGCGATGGAGCAGATTTCCCAAATCATTAGCCAAATCAGCGTTAATCCGCCCAATAAGAGCGTCTCTCGAAAAATTCCCGTCATTACCAAGAGCAATTTCCCGCAACAAGAAATAGCGGATGGCGTCAGGGCCAAATTCATCTATCAATGCCACCGGATCGATAACATTGCCTTTAGACTTGGACATTTTATCGCCATCCACCACCAGCCAGCCATGTCCATAGACCTTTTTCGGCAAGGGCAAATCCAAGGCCATGAGTATAATCGGCCAAATAATCGAGTGGAAACGAACAATTTCCTTGCCGACCAAATGTACATCCGCCGGCCAAAACTTCGCAAATTTCTCTGGATTATCCAGATAACCCGCTGCGGTCAAATAATTAGATAAAGCGTCAAACCAAACGTAAACCACATGCTTTTTGTCGAAAGGTACTGGAATACCCCAGTCAAAGGTTGTCCGAGATACGCACAAGTCTTCCAGACCGCTTTTGATAAAATTAATCATTTCATTGCGTCTAGATGCAGGTTGAATAAAATCCGGGTTCTCTTCAATGTGTTTTAAAAGACGGTCCTGATATTTGGACATACGGAAAAAATAGCTTTCCTCTTGCACGACCTCCACCGGTCGCCCGCAATCCGGACATTTTCCGTCCTGCAATTGCCGCTCCAGCCAGAATGTTTCACAAGGAGTGCAATACCAGCCTTCATAAGCCGATTTGTAAATATCGCCTTGCTCATAAATGGTTTGAAAAATATGCTGCACTACTTTATGGTGCCGTTCCTGTGTCGTCCGGATAAAATCATCGTTGGAAATTCCCAGTTTACGCCAAAGTTGCTGAAAAGACGCAACAATGCCATCAACATACCCTATAGGCGTTACACCTTTTTCCTCGGCCTTACGCTGGATTTTCTGCCCATGTTCATCAGAACCGGTTAGAAAGAAAACTTCTTTTCCTTCCAGCCGCTGATATCTTGCCAAGCTGTCCGCTATCGTGGTGCAATATGCATGACCTATATGCAACCGATCGCTCGGATAATAGATGGGGGTAGAAATATAGTATTTAGAATTGGTTTCCATGATCATCCAACCTTTCTCTTTTGTCATCTTCTTCCTTATTTTTAAAAACTGGTTTTTTGTCAAATTCTCCCACAAAAGTACTCTCAGCCTAAATTTCCAATACGTTTCCAGCTAGTCGTTTTCTTTTGAAACACTTTTGCAATATTAATCATTTAATTATCTGTGTTTTGTATCAAAAAGGCTAGTAAAAAAATAACCCTTGACAATCCTTTTGTGACATTTCTCTAATTTGACAGGATTTTTCATTTTTGTTACGCTGATTTTAGATTGAGAGAAGAACCTTTTCTATTATAAAAGACATTCTCTCATTTGTCGATTTTCTTAGATTGAGCAAGGAGGATTTATCTCATGAAATCTACAGGTATCGTTCGTAAAGTGGATGAACTCGGTCGCGTGGTTCTGCCTATCGAATTACGCAGAACTCTTGACATCGCCGAAAAAGACGCTTTGGAAATTTACGTTGACAGCGACCGTATTGTTTTGCGCAAATACGAGCCCGCTTGCATTTTTTGCGGCAGTGCAGACGGCATTACCAATTTCCGCGGCAAAAATGTCTGCAAACAATGTGCCCTTTCTGTTGGAGAGGCCATTTAAGTTTCTGCAGTCTCTTTGATGACGGCTTGGTACAAATCACGACGGCTCAGTTTCTTTTGAGACGCTATCATTCGGATAGCGTCTTTTTTATTTTCACCCGCCGCCACTAAGCGCCCTACTTCCGCTATCGCTTCGGCCAGCTTCAAGACAGGATCAGCCTCAAGCGCCGCCTCTATTTCGTTATGCACGGCGCCTGCACAAAGCAGTGTAAATTCTCCTCGCGGCGGAACCATCTTAAAATGCGCTTCTATAGAAACCAAATCGCCTCGTACAAATTCCTCAAATTTTTTGGTCAGCTCCCTTACAGCCACAGCCTGGCGATTACCAAATGCGCCTTGTAATTCCTTTAAAGTGGCTAATAACCGATGGGGAGCTTCATAAAAGATCAGTGTCCCGGGATATGCGGAGGCTTCTTCCAAAAGAGCCCTTCTTTTTTTTGTTGTTTTGGGCAAAAAACCTAAAAACTGAAATTGCTCACTAGAAAGCCCGGATGCAATCAAAGAAGTCAATGCCGCATTGGCTCCTGGCAACGGAATCACCGTCACGCCTGCATCAAGCGCCAGCCTGACAAGATCCGCTCCCGGGTCGGCAATGCCAGGCATGCCTGCATCACTAACAAGAGCAATGCTTTCGCCCGCCAACAGACGTTGCAACAGCTCCGGGCCGCGTTCCGCTTTATTGTGCTCATGATAACTTACCAGGGGCTTATGAATTTCAAAGTGCGTGAGCAGTTTGCGGGAATGACGCGTATCTTCCGCCGCTACCACATCGGCTTCCCGCAGCACGCGCAGCGCGCGCAAAGTAATATCCTCCAGATTGCCAATGGGAGTAGGGCATAAATACAATATCCCCGTATGCATGGCCAATCCTCCTCGTTTTCATTAAATCTGCGTCGGCGCAGTCTCATAGCAGGCCCACAATTGAGCCGTATAGGAACCGTCGGCCTCGTATACCGCCAACGGCGCCAGTACCTCCAACCCCGGCTTTCCGCCATGTACGCCTTCTATCAACAGCAAGTTCGCCGGAGCAGCCCCTCGGGGCTGCACCAGTTGCAAACGTTTAGGCTCCAAATTCGCCTCTCTCATCGCGGTCAGTACATCCACCATTCGATCCGCCCGATGTACCAAGGCCACACGCCCCCGAAACCGAACCAAACGTCGAGCTGCTTTCAGCACGTCAGTCAACGTTGCCGTCACTTCCTGGCGAGCTAGTCCCTTTTCTACGCTGCCTTTCCCTCTTTCGGGCTGAAAATAAGGCGGATTCGCAACCACAATATCCCAAATACCGCCTGGCATCTGCGGCAATTTCTGGCGATAATCGCCGCAATACACTTGAATTTGACTGCTGCGGCGGCTCAATTGGACACTCCGCGCGGCCCGGCTGGCTGCTGCTTTATCCAATTCCACTGCAGCTACGGTCCGAGCGCCTCGAGCCGCCAGCAGCAAGGAAATAGCGCCATTTCCAGCCCCCAAATCCACCACCTTGTCTTGCGGCCGCAACCGTACAAAATGCGCCAGCAATACCGCATCCAGAGAAAAGCAAAAAGACCTGGGATGCTGTATAATACGCAGCCCTCCCAGGCCTAAGTCGTCTACCCGCTCCGAGCGGCGCAGGCGCACGCCAATCATGCTTTTTCCGCCACTTCTTCCCAGGACAGTTGTACGGTACCGCCCTGATCCGCCAATTCAACCGTCGCCATATGCTTGTTATTACTGACAATAGTCACTTTACCTTCGCCTTGCGGCGTCATCACGGTACTGCCTATTTTAGGAGGCTGCGCCTTCTTGCAGCATTTGCGATATCCATCGCTCTCATACTTCAAGCAACACATCAACCGTCCGCAAATTCCAGAAATTTTTGTAGGATTTAAAGAAAGATTTTGTTCTTTGGCCATGCGAATAGAAACAGGTTCAAAATCGCCCAAGAACGTAGCGCAGCACAAGGGCCGTCCGCAACAGCCTATCCCGCCCATCATTTTGGCTTCGTCTCGCACGCCAATCTGACGCAGTTCAATCCGCGTACGGAATACAGCTGCTAAATCCTTAACAAGTTCCCGGAAATCAATTCGTCCGTCAGCGGTAAAATAAAAAATGATCTTATTCACATCAAATGTATATTCTACATCTACCAATTTCATTGGCAGTTTGTGCTCTTCAATCTTTTTTTCACAAACCTTGAAGGCTTCCTCTTCCTTCGCCTTGTTCTGTTTGACTTTTTCCTTATCCTTGTGGTTAGCCTTGCGCAGCACCGACTTCAAGGGCTGCACTACGCTTTCGTCTTCCACATCCCGTACCGGTATGACAACTTCGCCAAATTCCAGCCCCCGAGCAGTTTCCACAATAACCGCGTCACCTAACGCCAGTGTTCCCTCGCTAGGAGCAAAATAATAAATCTTGCCCGCTTTTTTAAAACGAACGCCTATTACCTTCGGCATAAAAACCAGAACCCTCCTTCGCTTCACTCACGGCAAGCCACAAAGCCTCTAAGGCCAGCCGCAGCACGGCGTGAAACCGTATATTTCTGCGTGTCTCCTCAACGGCATGCAAAGCCTGCGTCAATCCTTTATCCGTCCACTGCTGAGACTCCTGATACAAGTCTCTCTCCAAATCCGGATGAAACAATGGTATCGCCGCTTGTTGCCGCAGTACCAGCATATCACGTAACAGCAAGGAAAGATAGCGCAATCGCAGTTGAACCTTCGGCCGCTCCTCTTTCCCCCAAAGCTCTCCTAGGCGCCAAGCCGCCTTGCCGCTGGCTTGCAGCGCCTGCCATACCTCATCCCTCAGTGTCTGTCGTCCTTCTTCTAAAAATCGCAACGCCTCTCCCAAACTGCCTGCAGCCACGCTAGAGGCCAATGCGGCTGCTTCCGGCGCAAAGCCACGACTTTGCAGCATGTCATTAAGAAGCGGCGTCGCTAACTTCTGTAACGGTACCAAGCAACAACGAGACCGCACCGTCGGCAGTAATTGTTCTAACCGTTGCGCCAACAGCATAAAATAAACTCCTGCCGGAGGTTCTTCCAGCATCTTTAGTAAGCTATTGGCCGCTTCCTGATTCATCAGTTCAGCGCCGTCAATAAGCACAAAAAAACGCGACTGACCGCCGCTCAGCAACAAACGCGGCAGCAGCTCGCGTATTTGGCTGATTTTTATGGCTGTTCCCTCTGGCCGCAGCACTTGCATTTGGCCGTGCTCCTCCAGTTCCACCTGCCGACAAGATGAGCAAATGCCGCAAGGTCGGTCGTTTTCCTGGCATAATAAGGCTGCGATGAGCGTCTTAGCCGCCAGCCTCTTGCCGACTCCTTCAATACCAGTGAATAAAAAAGCATGGGGCGATTGTTCCTGGCGCAGCATCTGCTGCAAGGCAGCTGTCGCAGCCTCTTGTCCCTTTAAAGAATCCCAGCGCAGTATCATGTATAAAGATCAACCAGCATGCCGCGGATGGCATCCAGTTTTCCCATGATTTCCAGTTGCTGCGACTGCCCCTGCCGCACATCTTCCGTCAAACCGGATAAGTTTTCATCGATCTGTTTTACCAGCGTATATACTTTCCGGCGTCCAAAACGGTCCCATCCTGTCTGCGATTGCAAATTGTACATGCGCCCTACGGCTTCGCCTACAAAGCGTTGCACCAGTTGACGGTACTTTTTTAGTTCTCCATAGGTCGGCACTTGCCCTAACTGCTCTCCTTGCGCCGTAATTTCATCCAGCAGTTTTCCCATGCGTTCCATATAGCCGTCGTCATTGGCTTTGCTTAAACTGGCGGAAAAACTCCGCCCGCTTTTTTCGGCGCGCTGGCCGCTTTCTTTTTCCTTGGGCAAGGGAATGGAGGAAATGCCTCTCGGATCAATTTTCATCGTTCATCCTCCTTATGGAACCACTGGCAAGCGATTCCATGAACAGCAGCCAGTTTGTTACACTTTTATATTATATCGAATCATCTCGTCGGAGAAAATATGCCTATTAAACAAGTTATGCTATAATTAGTCCGATTCTGCAAAAAAAGGAGGCTTTTTATGAGCCGCATGATCGCCGGCGAACTATTAGCCGGCATTATTTATGGAGATACGACAAATCAAGAGTATGTTTATTTGCCCGCAGGAGAAGTGGGTAGCGAACCAGGCGTCTGTATTTTTGAATCTCAAGAATCACGCCAAGACCTTCCTTTAGAAGAAGCAGCTCGCTTAGCGGCCCGTCTTTCTTTGCGTCCGGTGCAGCACCCCCGTATGGGCCGTCGCTCTTTTTAACGGTCCCAAGAGCAAAGCTCCAAGGCTCTATTTAAAATTTCTCTGTGAATTTCTTCAATGCAGCGCAATTTTCCTTGGGGAGCGCAGTTCACTTGCTGCCAACCATATTGTATAGCCAATTGTCGGTATAAAGAGTAACACGCGTCCAAATATGCCGTATCTTGCTCATGAATATCCCGTTTGCGCTGCTCGCTTTCTCTAGCGGCAATCAATGCGGTACTGAGCGCAGGCGGAACATCCAAAAAGAAGACCGCATCCGGCACCGGCAGGGAGAATTTTTCAAATTCCAACTCCCACAGCCATTTCAAAAAAGCCTCTCTTTGCTCTCCTGGCGGCACTTTGACCGCTTGATGCACCATATTGGACGTTGCGTAACGATCGGCGATAACAATGCCGCCTTGGCGATAAAATTCGCCCCAGTCCGTATGATAAGACGCAAAACGATCAACGGCATAAAACGAAGCAGCCGCATAGGGATTGACATCAGCCGCGTGTTTTCCAAATTCCCCTGCCAAATACATCTTGATCGCCCCAGCAGCAGGACTGTCATAATTCGGGAAGGACACCTTACGCACCTTATGCCCCTCTTTGATCAGCGCCTCCACTAACAAACGCGTCTGCGTAGCTTTACCACAGCCATCGCCTGCTTCTAAAATTAGAAGTTTTCCTTTTCTCATTTCCATACCACCCTTATCGTCTCCAAAGTAGTATCTGCCATGCCTGACATATGCTGGCCTTGACGCTTACAGGCTTCAATCCAAGCAAGCACTTCCGCCGTCAATTCCTCTCCTGGTAAAACGAGGGGGATCCCAGGCGGATAGGGAGTAATTGCTTCTCCTGCGATCAACCCTTGCGCTTCTGACAGCAATACGCTGTGATACGTTGCTAGCGCCGCTTCTCGCGGCGTCAACCGCTGCGGCGGGACCGGCGGCAGCGTTATATTTTTTTGTGAAAAATCGCCAGGAGCCGGCAACTGCACTAGTTGAGACAAAGCTTGTTCCAATCGCTCCCAGTCCTGCTTAACATCAGCCAGGGACAGCAACAGCAACAGCCGCTGTGCATCCGCCCATTCCACTGCAATACCCTGACGCCTCAATTGGGCGGCTGCAGCATGCCCTGACCAGCCCTGTACAGCCAGCGTAACTTTCGTAATATCCATTTGAAATGGTTTGGGTAGAATTCCATCCACGCCGCCAACTATATCTACGCCCGCCAAAGCTTGCCAGCGGCGGCGCAACTGCTCCGCCCGCTCCCAAAGCCGGCGGAGCCTTTCTTTTCCTTCTTGGGCCAATTGCCAACGCGCCGCGTCCAAAGAGGCCATCAGCAGATAGCTAGGACTAGAAGACTGCAGCCACTGCAAGGCGCTTTTCAGCCGCCCTGTATCCAGTCCGCTCCCTTGCCCCACATGAAGCCAAGCGCTTTGCGTCAACGCTCCGGCCAGCTTATGCGCGCTTTGCACGCAAGCGTCTGCGCCGCTAGATAAAGCCATGGGCAAAGAGCCATTCGGCAGCCACGGAAAATGAACGCCATGAGCTTCATCGACCAGGGACAGCAGACCATGCTTATGGCAAATTCGAATCATCGTCCCTAAATCACCGGTTACGCCTTGATAGGTCGGATTAACAAAAAAAGCAGCCTTAGCCTGGGGATGCTTCTCCACGGCTTGTAAAAAATCTGCTGCATCCAGCCCCAGGGGCACGCCGCTTTCTTCGTCCTGACGTACCTGTATAAAAACCGGCTTAGCCCCGGATACGATCAAGCCAGATAAGACAGCACGATGTGCATTGCGCGGCACCAGGATTTCATCCCCAGGCTGCAGGCAGGTTAAAAGCAACGCTGCAATACCAACGCTGCTGCCATTAACCAGAAAAAAAGAAGCTGCCGCTCCATACAGATCGGCCAACAGTCTTTGCGATTCAGCAATACAGCCTTCCGGCTCTTGCAAATCATCCAGGCCGTCGATCTCCGTCACATCCGCCTGCCATAATTTGGAACCAAGCAGTTCCTGCGCTGGCGCCGGCGCTCCCAGCCCGCCTTTATGTCCCGGCATATGCAGGCGTAACGCATTCTCATCTATATACTGTTTTAGCGCCTTTACCAAAGGCAAGCAGTTTTGCCCCATATATTCTCCTCGCTATTTCATCATCCTTGACATAAACAGAGGAAAACCTCACATTTATGAAGAACTTCTTGTTCAGTATACCATTAAAAGGAGCATCTGTATGAAACATATAGCGATTCTTACCGGCGGCGGCGATTGCCCCGGACTAAACGCAGTGATCCGCAGCGTTGTTAAAATGGCCTCACAGCATAACATTAAAGTCACCGGCATAAAAAATGGTTTTTCCGGTTTAATTCATGGAAACACTTTGCGTTTAACGCTCCAAAGCGTCAGCGGTCTTTTACATCGGGGCGGCACCATCTTAGGCACAACCAACCGAGACAATCCTTTTTCTTATGCCTGTAAAAGCAATGAAAAGTGCGCCTATGTCGATAAAAGCCAAGATGTTCTGGACCATTTGAAACAATGGGAAATCGACGGCCTTATCGTCGTCGGCGGCGACGGCTCCTTGCATATTGCCAGCCAGTTTGCCGCTTTAGGCGTTCCCATAGTCGGCGTCCCCAAGACCATTGACAATGATTTATCCGCTACAGACTACACGTTTGGCTTTGAGTCTGCTGTCACTACCGCCGTAGACGCCCTCGACAAATTGCATACTACCGCCGAATCTCACCACCGAGTCATGCTTTTGGAAGTAATGGGACGCTACACCGGTTGGATTGCTTTGCAGGCTGGCATTGCCGGGGGAGCCGATGTAATTGTAATCCCCGAAATCCCCTATGATATCAAAAAAATCATCACGGCCATCAAAAAGCGTCGTTCTTCCGGAAAAAGTTTTAGTATCATCGTCGTAGCCGAAGGGGCCAAACCGCTGGGCGGCGACTATACCATCCAACGCGTAGTAGAGGGCAGCCCTGATCCGCAGCGTTTAGGAGGCGTCAGCCACCGTTTGGCTCATGAAATTGAAGAGCTTACTACTTTGGAAACACGGGTTACCATCCTAGGGCACCTGCAGCGTGGCGGCTCACCTACGGCCTTCGACCGTCTTTTGGCCTCTCGCTACGGAACAGCGGCCGTCCAATGCCTGTTAGATGGAAAATTTGGCTGCATGACTGCGCTGCACGGCTCTGAAATAGTATCCGTCCCCTTAGCAATGGCCATTGGAGAGCTTAAAACCGTCCCCATTGAAGGAGACCTTGTACAAACCGCCAAAAATTTAGGCATTTCCTTTGGGAAATGACGTTGTGCAACAAATAAAAGACGGCCTGCCAAAAGAATGCTTCTTTCAGGACCGTCCTGACGTTCGGATTTTGTAATTACTCTAATTCATCGGTTTCTTCCAGCGGAATTTTCAAAAACAGTTGCGTCCCTGCTCCGGGCTCAGACTGAACACGCAAATCTCCCTTTAAAATGTTGGCGCGTTCTCGCATTCCCAGCAGTCCGAAGCATTCATCGGAAATCTTTTCATCCATTGAAAAACCTTGCCCATCATCCTGAATCAAGACCTGCAATGTTTTAGGACGGTATTCCATGACCACCTGGACTTGCTTCGCTTTAGCATGCTTTTCCACATTATGCAAGGCCTCCTGTACAATGCGAAAAACCGCCGTCTCCCGATAAGCGTCCATACTCACTTCCTTGCCTAACACACGCAGTTGCGCTTCTACGCCGCTCTGCTCCCGACAACTCTGGCAAAGTCCTTTCAACGTCGCTACCAAGCCTAAATCATCTAAGGACATCGGGCGTAAATCGCAAATAATTTTGCGCACCTCCCGCAAGCAGCCACGAACCTGCTCCCGCAAATCCGCCAGCTCCGCTTTCGCTCGCTGACTATCTCGATCTACCATGCGTTCGCAAATTTCCGTACGAAATACCAAATTTGCCATCGTCTGCGCCGGACCGTCGTGAATTTCCCGGGCCACGCGGCGCCGTTCCTCTTCCTGAGCGTGAATAATCTGCGCTCCCAAACGCTGGGTCTGCTGCAAGGATTCGATATGCTCCACTACATCATCCATCTGCGTTCCCAGATAACCTAAGACAGCCCCAACTTGTGAAACCAGACGCTGCGCCTTTTGCGCCGTCAACTCCAAAGTTCGCAAGCGCAGCTCCATTTCGTCCCGGCGCAAGCGCAAATTCAGCTCGCATTCTCTAGCTACCGCTAATTCTACCTGCAAGTCTCGCGCCATATCATACGCTTTGCGAACATCCTCTTCACTAAACTGGCGAAAACTTTTACTAACCTCCATCAAGTTAATGCGGGCTTGCTTCTCTTTGATCTCTAGTTTATCCACACGCTCAATAGTTGTTGCCGCTTCTTCTTTCAGGCGCAGCAAATCCCGGCGCAGCTTTTCCACCTCGCCGCAAGCTGCTTCATACACTTCATATATCTCGCTTTTGCTTTCCTCAATGGCTTCCACGGTTCGTTTTACAATCGAGTCAAGCATTTTCGCATCCAATTTTGTTGCGCTAGCGTCCATTTTTGGCCTCCCTGTTCTTTCCTTCTCCCTTGCTTAAAAAAAAGCATTCGCAGAACCTCATCTTCTGCGAATGCTTTTTTTGCGACCCCGTACAGCCATGCTAACGTCTTGGTTGCAGTCCTGCCTGGCTCAGGTGCTGCACAACACGTCACTAAGAAACAGGTTAGCCTGTCAAAACAGCTGCCTTGCGCCGCCGCTTCCTCGTTTGTACGTCAAAAACGTCCAAACTAAGGAAGGTAGTCTTTCAAGCCGAACTGTCATCAAACAGCCATGCTTGTCCAACTCTTTCATTTAAACATTAGCAAAAGACTTGAATTGCGTCAATATTCCCTTATTAAATTAATCAGCAATTTTAAAATGCAACGCTAAGCGAGTCACCGCTTCCGGCCAAGCAGCAGCAACGCTTTCTACTTCTCCGCAAATAGCAGCCACTCCCTCAGCCACGTTCTTTCTTTCTATTTGCCGTCCTTGTTGCTGCAAAAGAAGAACCAACTTCTCCGCCGCCGCTTCATCCGTAGAAAAGCAAGGCACTTCTTCCGCATAGTCTTGGCGATGCTTCAGATCATCCCATTCTTCTTCGCGCATAGGACGGTACATGCCCTTAAAAGCAGTCAGCGATTCTTTCGCCATCAGCCATTTTACCGCCATTTCCGCGCTAAACTGCAAGGTATGCGTAACCCAGCAATAAGCGCCGCTAGCCACGGCTGCCGCCGCATCCAATTCACGTCCCTGCAGTGCTGTTTCGCCTATGTCAATCTTCATATTTCCTGCCTCCTAGCTTCTGCTGATACTGCCACACGATCCTGCATTTTATGCCGGCGAAATAGATACACTCCAAGAACCATCAAAACGCTTACCAGCACGAAGCCAACAATAGCTTCGGTCTTGTACTTCTCAAACATGGCCAGCGCCTGCGGGCCGTAATAGTAAATTAACAACCCTTCCACCAAGAAGCGTTTAGCTCGTCCTAGAAAAGAAAAAACGAAGAACAAACCTAAATTCACGCGAAAAGCGCCAGCGCTAATTGAAACAAACTTATAAGGAATGGGCGACATCGCTGCTAAAAACACTGCCAATGCGCCATATTTCTCCATCCAGCAGCGAATCGTCTCTAAATGACGCTCGGGAACAATCCGCCGCAAAGCAGGCTCCCCAAAACGGTGCCCGCCGTAATAGCCGATAAAACCGCCTAAAACTGAAGTAAGGGTTGTCCAGACGGCATACCAAATCGCCTGATCCGGATTGGACAGCGCCATGGGAATCAGCAGCAAATCCGGCAAAATGGGTGAAATAAAAGACTCCAGGAATGCCACGGCCAGCAGCCCCCATAACCCATATGTTTGAAAAAAGGCGACTCCATCCTGAAGCCAGGCTGTCTCCATGCTTCGCACCTGTCCTTCCTACTATTTAAACCATCATCATTGTTGTTCTTTGGCAAATCTCATTCTTATATTATAGCAATCTCTGAAGATCACTGCAATTGCTTTTGCCGTTCCTTGCGCAACAACAAAGCCTGCCGCAAAGAGTTCGCTTCATTTTTCAGCATTCCACTTTGAATGCGCAACAGCAAATTTCTCTGAAACGCCCCTACTTGCGGTCCACTACCTAATTCCGCAGCAATATCGCCACCGGAAATAGCCAACTGCGAAACAAAAAAGGGAGTATCTTGCAAAATGGGCTCCACTTGCTGCAATAACTGTTCTAGCGAATCGTTCGGCTTAGTGCGCGTCGCTGTCGCATCCGCCCAATACAAAGCAAACAGTTGCTCTACCGCTTGCCGCAACTCCTCTACGTCTCGAAACGCTGCCGCCCTTTTTCGCAGCCAGCGAACCACGGATTTGCGTGATAAATCCGGCGCGTGCATATGGTTGCGAACCAGCCACACTACGCGTTTAGCCACCTGCGGATCTACACGCAATCGTTTTACTATGTTGTCTGTAAGTTCCGTTCCCACTACATCATGGCGATGATCAGTCCACTCGCCTTGCGCGTTTACCCCTCGCACTCCCGGCAGCCCCTTTGCTACATCATGAAGCAGCGCCGCCCAGCGCAATGCCAGCTGCGGTTCAATCCGCTCCACAGTATCCAGGACATGACGCCAAGCATTCAAACGATGATGCTTGGGATTTTGCGGCAATTGATACAGGTGCATCAGTTCGGGCAAAATAGGCACGTTCTGCTCCACGCCTTCGTCTTTTGCACGACAAGTCTCGTCAAGCAACCCTGTCATGCGCAAGACATGAATGCCCTTCGCTGCATGCCTAGCCAGCAGTGTCTTCTCTAATTCATTGCGCACCCGTTCTACGGACAAGCCCCTCACTCGCTCCCGATTGGCTACAATCGCCGGAAAAATATCCGCATCCAAAGAAAACCCTAGCTGCGCCATAAAGCGAGCGGCCCGAAACATGCGCAACCCATCTTCGGCAAAACGAACATTCGCTTCTCCTACCGCCCGAATACGTCCTAACCGCAAATCCCGCAGCCCGTCAAAAGGATCAAATAAATCGCCGTGAACATCCAGGCACAAAGTATTAATTGTAAAATCACGGCGGCTTAAATCCTCTAGCAGCGAATCACCCCATTCGACTTTTTTAGGCCGGTGACTGTCTTCCCCGTATTCTTCCCGGCGAAAAGTAGTGACATCATAAGGAATGCCTGAAATTATAACCAGCACACTGCCAAATCTCGCTCCTACGTCACTGGTCTTCCACCCATGTCTGAGGGCCGCCGCGCGAATATCATCCGGCTTGGCATTCGTGCAGATATCAACGTCAATGTGATTAACGCCGAGAAACAAATCCCTCACTGCACCGCCTACCATATACGCTTGCCAGCCTTCCCGGGTCAAAGCTTCAAGAATTTTTCGGGCTTGCTTCATAACCGCCTCCACGTCGTCTTGCACTTTCACCCACATGGCAGGTATCGCCTCATTTCCGCATGCACGCCTGCAAAATCAAGCACGGTGTGGTGTACTGCTTACGCTTTCGTTCTTATTATATTATAACATGAACCCTGCTAAAGAGCCTCTTCTTAGCAATACTTTCACCGCATTGTGTCGAAATCATGACTTTTTTACCCTGTATGCAGGAACTGCCTAAGCTACGCCGAAATCAAAAGATTGGACAGGCCGCACTACTCTATATTCATCGATTCAGCATAAGTAAAGGAGCATTTACATGTCAGACACCAATAGCGATGATTTATTGTCACCACGCGCCGCTTTCGCTTTGCGGGTGCTTACGATTGTTCTCTTAGCCATGGGTTTAGCCTTAGGAGTGTATTTTTGGTACCAAAACACCTCTACTTTAAAAAGCTCGGACGCTCGTATTCAAGGAGCTCTCTATAGCCAGACAGCCCGGGCGTCTGGACAAATTTTAGAAGTTCTCGTCAAAGACGGCGATGTTGTCGAAAAGGGAACCCCCTTGCTCACATTGCAGTTTCCGGAATTAGATAAGCAAAAAGAAGACGCTTCCGCCGCCCTTGTCGCCGCTCGGGCACTTTATGCGCAAGTCAGCCAAGGCCGCCGCGGTCAACCGCTGCAAACCGGCGGCAGTGTTGACAGCGGCGCCGTAGCGCGCATGGAACAAGCCGCCCAGCATTACCAAAAAATGCAGGATTTATATGCCCTAGGAGGCATCAGCGCCGCCGCCCGTGATCGCGCCGCCAGCGCCTATGAACAAGCCCGCCAGGCAGCCAGCGCCGCTCCGGCCATGATCACAACCCCTAATCAGCCCCCGGATCCTAACGAAGTTCGCATGGCTCAA
Source organism: Anaeromusa acidaminophila DSM 3853 (assembly GCF_000374545.1). Taxonomy (NCBI): domain Bacteria; kingdom Bacillati; phylum Bacillota; class Negativicutes; order Selenomonadales; family Sporomusaceae; genus Anaeromusa; species Anaeromusa burkinensis. The sequence goes on along the minus strand of NZ_KB894606.1, from coordinate 11,468 downwards.
CAGCAAATCCAGCAAGCGGAACAGAAATTAGCGGCCTTACAGGCTTTAGAACAGCAAAAAATTGTCACTGCTCCAACTAGCGGCACTATTTCCTTACTTAGCGTTCGCGCCGGGGATAATGTTGCCATCGGTCAACCTTTGCTGGCCGTCATCTCCAATACCGAACTTTGGCTCACCGTCCGAGTCGATACAAGCGACGCCCCCAGACTGCAAACCGGTCAAAGCGTAAATTTCGTCCTACGTGATTTGCCGGGGCAAACCTTCACTGGTGAAGTGCTGGAAACCTCCGCTGCCGGAGCAACCGGACAACGCCAGCCAATTAAGGTGTCCCTCCCAAACGAAACTCCTTCTCCCTTCAAGTCCGGCATGTTGGCGGACGCTGAATTTATATTTTAGCCGGCCAACGTCCTTCAGGCAAAACAATCGTCTTTTGGGGCAAGGCCTTCTTCTCAGGCCAGACATACACATAGGCTTCCCATTCCTGACCGTCGTCGCTGCACACAAGGCAGCGGCGGCGGTCATATTCATTACGTGTATCATCTTCTCCAAAATATTCTTCCAACGCATCTAGCGCCTGCAAGGCCTTCTCTGGATTCTTAAGCTGCAGGCATTCTCCCCAAACTACGCCTTCTTCTTCAAGAAGCACCGCCGGATAACCGCGGTCTGCAAGATGGTACAACCTCCCGTTAATGTGCCCTCGCCACTTCTTTTGCACATACGAAGCCACTACTGCCTCATTAGCTTGCCCAGACTGCAAAGTTCCGTAAACAAATACCAGACAGCCCTCCGACTCTCCTCTTGTTTTCATTACGTTTCCTCCTTAGATAAGAAAAGAACTGTGATGCCTCTTGCGAGGCTTTCACAGTTCTTCTTGCTTTCTTCTTACGGCTGAAAATGATCTTTTACAGCCATCACCGCCGCAAAGGCGTGCTCCGCTGCATTCAGCGTCCGTTCCAGATCGCTTTCGCTGTGAGCCGCTGATACAAAAGCCGCTTCAAACTGCGAAGGCGCCACGTAAATTCCTTGCGCCAACAGCGTGTGGAAGTACGTGCAGAAGGCATCCAAATCAGCCTGCTGGGCAGTCCGATAATCCAGTACCGGTCCTGCATGGAAAAAGAGACCGAACATCCCGCCCAAATGGCAGGTACTCACAGGCAGCGCATATTTGGCAGCTCGACCATAGAGGCCTTGCGCCAAGGTCGCCGTCTTTCGGGACAATTCATCATAAAAGCCTTTTGTCTCCATCAGCAAACGCAGCGTGGCAATGCCGGCGGTCATCGCCAAGGGATTGCCGCTCAGCGTACCAGCCTGATAAACCGGCCCTGCCGGAGCAATGCATTCCATAATATCCTTGCGACCGCCGTATGCGCCAACAGGCAAGCCGCCGCCAATGATTTTCCCTAAGCAAGTTAAGTCCGGCTTGATTCCATAGACGCTTTGCGCTCCGCCCAGAGCCACCCGGAAACCGGTCATGACTTCGTCGAAAATCAACAAGGCGCCGTATTTGCTGGTTAAATCCCGCACGCCCTGCAAATAGCCGTCGCGCGGCAGCACCATGCCCATATTACCAGCCACCGGCTCAATAATGACAGCTGCAATTTCCTGCGGATTGGCTTCAAAAGCGGCAGTCAGCGCCTGCAGATCATTATATTCTACAGTCAGCGTGTTACCAGCCACTTCGCCAGTCACTCCCGGACTATCAGGAACCCCCAGGGTAGCCGCGCCAGAGCCCGCTTTGACCAACAGGCTATCATGATGTCCATGATAGCAGCCGGCAAATTTAACTATTTTGCTACGTCCGGTAAAAGCCCTAGCCAAACGCAGCACGCTCATCGTCGCCTCCGTGCCGGAATTGACCATGCGCACCAGTTCCATGGACGGTACGCAATGCCGCACCATTTCCGCCAGTTCTGTTTCCAGCAGCGTCGGCGCGCCGTAACTGGTTCCTTTTCGCACTGCTTTTTCCAACGCTTCGGTAACCTGCGGATGAGCATGACCCAAAATCATCGGTCCCCAGGAGCCAATGTAGTCAATATACCGATTGCCGTCAATGTCTTCAATATAAGCGCCCTGCGCCTGCGCAATAAACGGCGGCACCCCGCCAACGCTGCGAAAGGAACGCACCGGGCTGTTTACCCCTCCGGGAATGCAGGCTTTAGCGGCGACAAAGGCTTCTTGGGATCGCTGCAACGAAAAGCTCATGGTACTATCGCTCCTTTGTTTACTGATTCTCGTGCAGCCATTTGGCTGCATCCATCGCATGATACGTAATAATAATATCAGCGCCGGCTCGTTTCATCGAAACCAGCGTTTCCAAAACAATTTTCTTTTCGTCAATCCAGCCCTGCTGCGCTGCGGCCTTAACCATAGCGTATTCCCCGCTGACATTATAGGTTGCCAAAGGCAGCAAATACGTATCTTTGACCTGACGCACAATATCCAGATACGCTAACGCCGGCTTGACCATCAGAAAGTCTGCTCCTTCTTCCGCATCTAGAGCCGCTTCGCGCAGCGCCTCCCTGGCATTGGCCGGGTCCATTTGATAGCTGCGGCGGTCCCCAAATTGCGGCGTTGAATCCGCAGCGTCCCGAAATGGCCCATAATAGGCGGAAGCATATTTCACCGCATAACTCATGATCGACACCTGCGCAAAGCCAGCGTCATCCAAGGCCTCGCGAATGGCCTGCACCCTACCGTCCATCATATCTGAAGGAGCGACAATATCCGCACCGGCTTGAGCCTGGCTGACCGCTACCTTGGCCAAAAGAGCCAGGGTCGGGTCATTATCCACGGTTTCGCCGTCCAGCAGCCCGCAATGACCGTGGCTGGTATATTCACAAAGACAAACATCGCCAATAACCACCATCTCCGGCAACGCTTTTTTAATCGCCGTCATGGCCTGCTGTACCGGCTGCTGCAAGTCCCAGGCGCTGCTGCCCTGCTCGTCCTTATAAGACGGAAGCCCAAAAAGCAGCACCGAGCGAATCCCCAAATTCCATGCCTCTTGCGCCAACAGCACCGCTTGATCCACTGATAAGTGATATTGCCCCGGCAAAGAAGGAATTTCCTTTTTAATTTTCTCTCCAGGTACTAAAAACAACGGATATACCAAATCCTCTACGTGAAGCACCGTCTCCCGCACCATAGCGCGCAAGCCTTCGCTGACGCGCAGTCGCCGAGGACGCAAATACGGATGGTACATGAATTACATCTCCTTGCCGTAAAATGTAAGAATGGCTTCCGCCAGTCCTTTGATCGTATATTCTCCGGCCATAACGTCCGGTTCAATGCCATGTTCCAAACAAGTCTCCGCCGTGATCGGGCCGATGCAAGCCACCTTCGCTTTTTTCAGCAAGGCTGCGCCATCTTCGCCCAATAGCTTCAACAAATTCGTTACTGTAGAAGAGCTTGTAAAGGTCACCCATTGAAAATCTCCCGCTTCCAAGGAAGCTTTCAGACCTTCAGCGTCCGCCTTCGCGGTTACCGTACGGTACGCAGGGACCACATCCACCGATAATCCTTGGGCGCGCAACTGCTCCGGCAGCAATTCCCTGGCTACGGTAGCCCTGGGGATCAGCACGCGCATACCTGGCTTCACTTTTCCCTCTAGGGCTTCAATAATACCTTCCGCCCTAAACTCCACCGGCACTACATCCGCTTGAATTCCATAAGCCGCCAGCTTGCTCGCCGTTGCTACGCCAATAGCCGCTACCTTGGCGGCTGCCAAAGCCCGCGTATCTTTCCCCTGCTCCGCCAAACGATTGAAGAAGTACTCTACGCCGTTAACGCTGGTAAAAATAAGCCAGTCATAACTTTGCAGTTCCTGAATAGCCGCATCCATTGGCTCATAACTTTCAGGCGGTTGAATTTGAATAGCTGGCGCCTCTACGCATTGAGCGCCTAATTCTTCCAAGCGTGCCGTAAGCAAGCTGGCTTGCTCGCGCGCCCGCGTCACTAACACCTTCTGTCCGAATAAAGGGCGCTGATCAAACCATGCCAATTCGTCCCGCAGAGAAACAACATCCCCTACCAAAAAGATAGCTGGCGGCGTCAAACCCTTTGCCGCCACATCGGCTGCTGCCGTCGCCACAGTCGTCACCAACACTTCCTGCTCCGCTTTAGTACCCCAGCGAATGACCGCTGCCGGCGTTTCACCGCTGCGTCCATGTTCCATCAACTTGGCCGTAATATGAGGCAGGTTTTCTACGCCCATCAAAAAGACCAGCGTATCTGTCCCTGTAGCCAATTTATCCCAACGCATAGAAGATTCCCCTTTAGTAGGATCCTCATGACCAGTCACTACTGCAAAGGAAGTGGCAATACCTCGGTGGGTAACCGGAATGCCCGCATAAGCAGGAACCGAGATAGCCGAAGTAATGCCAGGCACAATTTCAAAAGGAATGCCGGCAGCGCGCAAGGTCAGCGCTTCTTCGCCGCCGCGTCCAAAAACAAAAGGATCGCCGCCTTTAAGACGGACTACCACTTTGCCTTCCTTCGCCTTGTCCACCAAAAGCTGATTGATATCCTCCTGGCGCATGGCATGATTACTGGAAGCTTTTCCCACATAAATAAATTCCGCATCTTTTCTGGCATGCCCCAGCAGGCGCTCATCAGCCAGTCGGTCATACACCAGCACTTCCGCTCGCTGAATGAGTTCCAGACCGCGCACGCTAATCAATTTATAATCTCCAGGGCCGGCTCCGACCAAATACACTGTTGGCTGTGTCATCTATACTCCCTCGCTTTGCATCAATTCCGCTAAAATCTCTTTGCCCCCGGCGGCCAATAATTGCTGGGCCAAAGCAACGCCTAACTGCGCTGCATCCTCGTTACAACCCGATTTTTGGGCCTTTAAGCATTCTTTGCCATCCAAGGTCAAAATAACCGCCGTAACCGTCAGCGTTCCTTGCTCTTCCTGAGCATATACGCCCACAGGCACCTGACAGCCGCCTTCCACTTCGCGCAAGAAAGCCCGTTCTGCTTCTGCAGCCACTCTCGAAGGCTTATGATTTAAAAATGCCAGCAAAGACAAAACCTCAGCATCATCAGCCCGCGCTTCCACCGCCAGACAGCCTTGTCCCACTGCAGGCAAACAGACTTCCGGTTTTAATATTTCCGCGATTTCCTGCTCCCAGCCCAAACGCTTCAGTCCGGCTGCCGCCAGCACAATGGCGTCCAGCTCTCCTGTTTGCACTTTCTTCAATCGCGTGTCCAAATTGCCCCGCAGGTCAACCATCTGCAAGTCCGGCCGCAACCGCAAAAGCTGCGCTTTGCGCCGCAGACTGCTCGTTCCGAGCGTGGCTCCTTGCGGCAAGGCTTCCAATGACGTATACTCACGGCTGACTAAGGCATCGCCGGCGTCAGCCCTTTCGGTAATGGCCGCCAGGCATAAGCCTTCCGGCAGCTCTGTCGGCATATCTTTCAAGCTATGTACTGCCAAGTCGATCTGACCGCTTAGCATTTCCACTTCCAGCTCTTTTGTAAACAAGCCTTTGCCGCCAATTTTGGCCAAAGGCACATCCAATACTTTATCGCCTGTCGTAACAATTCGTTTTAATTCTACTTCCAGCCCGGCATGCTCCTGCCGCAGACGTTCTGCAATGTGTTCCGCCTGCCAAAGAGCTAACTTACTGCCGCGCGTACCGATAACAAGCCTTTGCCTCACAATGTTTCCCCTCTCCTATTGCGTCCAATTTGAATAATTCCCGAATGGCTTCCAGATAGTATTCTTCCTGTTCGCTGCCAGCAGCCTGATTGAGACGCACCATGGGATCGCGCAGCATCTTGCGAATAATCATCCGCGACATACTCTCCATGATTTTCATCTCTTCCTGTGGCAAATCCGGCAGCTTCGTCAAGGCGCGCTTCATCTCCCGCTGACGAATATGCTCCGCCTTGTCCGCTAAACGCGCCATAACAGGCTGAAAGGACAGATAGCGGAACTTCGATACAAGCTCAGTCAGCTCTTTTTCAATAATTTCTTCAGCAGCTTTCGCTTCTTGTTCTCTTAGGCGCAGATTGGATTCGACAACCGCTTCCAAATCATCGATATTATACAAAGTTACCCCTTGAATGGCCGCTGTCTCTGGCTCTACGTCCCGCGGCACGGCAATATCGATTAATACAATCGGCCGCCCTTGTCGCTTCGGCATAATGTGCGCCATATCCCAAGCACGAATCATGTAATGCGGCGCCCCTGTGGACGTAATGATAATATCCGCATCAACGGCTCGCTGCAAAAAGGACTCGAAAGGAACAGCCTCACCATGAAAGCGTTTCGCCAAATCCACCGCCCGCTCATAACGGCGATTCGACACAAATACAGTCTGTACGCCGCTGGCCACTAAGTGTTTCGCGGTCAGTTCTCCCATTTCCCCCGCGCCCAACAACAAGACTTTCACTTTCTCCATCTCGCCGCAAACGCTTTTCGCCATTTCTACAGCAGCATAACTTACCGATACGGCATTATAAGCAATGCGAGTCACAGTCCGCACTTTTTTACCAACCGTAATCGCCCGGTGAAACAGCGTATTCAGCACCGTACTAGTGGTGCCTGCATCTCGCGCCATAGAATACGCTTTTTTTACTTGGCTCAAAATTTGCCCTTCGCCGATCACCAGCGAATCCAAGCTTGAGGACACGCGAAAGAGATGATTAATACAGTCTTGATCGCAATGATAAAAGACATAATCATCCGGGCGTTGCTGCCCCGTAGCCATACGCGTCATCACCTCTTTCAGAGGCTCATAGGCTTCCTCCGCATCTTCGACTACGGCGTATAATTCTGTCCGGTTACAAGTAGACAGCCACACGCATTCTTCGACTATCTCCTGATCCCTAAGGCGTCTTAAAGCAAGGCGCAATTGCTCCTCGGAAAAAGAAAAACATTCCCGTACCTCAACAGGTGCGGTCTTATGGTTGAGTCCCAATACCACTAGCTGCATGTCGAATTCGTTCCTCCGCCTCTTTCAAATTTCCAGACCTTAAGTCGTCAAGCACCTCGTCAGTCAAAGCCGAGCGCCAAAAAAGCTCACGCTCACGAGACGTGGCAAAATGCTCCTTCATCTCTTCTCTAATGCGTCCTAACAACAAAAGCAGTTCTTCGTATTCAGGTCCGTAGCGCTCCGCAAGCTCCTGACGCAGCTTGCGCACCAAGGCAGGACTCTGCCCCCCTGTTGACACAGTCAGCAGCAAATCTCCGCGGCGCACCTGTGCCGGAAGACTGAAATTTCCTTTCTCGGGCCCATCTGCGACATTGACGAGTTTGCCTCGTTCCCGAGCCTCCCTAGCCACGCTTTGGTTTACCTCGCGCCGATTGGCAGTACAAAACACAAGAAAAAAAGGCTCTGTATCGCCAGCCACGAAAGTGCGTTGACACCACCGAATCGTTCCGCTTTTTACCAACACCTGCAGCCCGGGCGTAAGCTCCGGGCTGATAACGGTAACGGCAGCTTGAGCAGCCACCAAGGTATTTATTTTTCGCTCCGCCACTTGACCTCCGCCAACTACCAGAACCTGACAATCGGTCAACTGCAGATTAATCGGGTATAAAACCATGGTCCTACACCTCCCCGAAGCCATCAGCGTTCGGCAAAATCCTTACCGACAATCACTGTCGCTTGGGTGCTGCCACCATCATTGCGGCTAATTTGTAGCGCATAATCAAATGGCAAGCTATTTAACCTATTTATAACGCTGTTGTCATTTGAATTACTGATAACAACGGTGTTACCTCGGGACGTCCCCGTAGAAACGCCAACTACGTCAAATCCCTGCCGCCGCAAGAGAGCCGCCATTCTATCTCCAGCAGCGGCACTGCCGCTGCCATTGACTACGCTAACACGAAGTCGTCCAGTCGCCGCCGGAGTCTTCGGACTCACAGGCTCGTTCGCTCTTGTTGTATCATTCGGTCTCGTTGGATTTTTCGGTGCATCCACTACTTTTACATTTTTCGGTAAGGTTCCAGCATATTCATCAGCTTCCTGTCGCGTAGTCGCTTGATAACGTTCGCTGGCGGAAGCGCCCAAAACCTGCGCCATATGCTGCCGCACAGCGACAATATCCGGCAGCCAATAGCTGATATCTTCAATATACGCTGGCTTGCCGGGAACCATATAGGATTGCAGCCCTTGCGCTTTAGCATCCTTGATAATTTTGGCCAAGTTCAACATCTCCGCTGTCGACAAATCGCTCTTTACCGCATTGCTAACGCTTTGAATAATCCCTGGAATGCGAGGGATCACCCCAGGACTTGCCAGTTGATCCAATAAGGCGCGCAGAAAATGCTGCTGCCGCTCCACACGGCCAATATCCCCCTCTTCATCACGATAACGTACATACTGAATCGCTGTTTTGCCATCCAAATGCTGCATCCCCGGCTGCAAATCAATAAACAGGCCGCCGTCATCATCCCAGGGATCGCTGTAATACATACGTTTTTCTACATCAATATCCAAGCCGCCCACGGCGTCTACAATCCGCTTAAACCCGGCTATGTTGACAATAATATAATGATCAATTGGGACCCCCAACAGCAGTTCTACCGCCTGCTTTGATAAGGAATGTCCTCCCAAAGCATAGGCGTGATTAATCTTATCATAGCCATGTCCTGGGATTTTCACACGTGAATCCCTCGGAATCGATATAATCGAAACTCCCTTGGTTTTCGTATCAATTGTCAGGACCATCAAGGTATCCGAACGCCCTACATCATCAGCCCGTTCATCCACACCCATGACCATAATATTGATCTTATCTTGAAATGCCAAAAACTTGTCATCTGCTTTTTTCTGTTTGTTTCCATTTAAGGCTCCAGAAGAAAACCAGAGAAAGGCAACTCCTAACGTAAGAAAAAAGACTGCTAAAAAAAGCGCCGCCCATTTTATCAAACTCTTTTTCTGCTCTCTATTTTTCGATACACGCCGCTGCTCCAACCGTTGCTCCAGATTAGGCACGAAGCAAATCCTCCTTTCGGCGCTGTCTGCAAATTCCATTACAAAAGAAGCCCCCTCGCGCGGGGGCTTCCCTTACTATATCAAAAAAGCCTCATCACCGTCAAGATTGTCCCACTTCAAACCCTGTGTCTTCAATTGCCGAAACAAGTTCGGTCAGCTGAAATTTTCCCTCGTCATACGTCACTGTCAACGTTTTATCCGCTAGATTCACTGCCGCCTTCTGAACGCCTGCAACAGCCAAGGCCGCTGTTTCCACCGCCTGCTGGCAATGACCACAGCTCATCCCCTCTACTACGATCACCTTTGTTTGCATTTAATTACCTCCTCAGACTCTGCATTTTTTACACTTATCATGAATTATACTCTAAAAATCTATTTTATCTGAAAATTAAACAGCGTCTCTCTAGCTGTGCTATTCTCAATCAACATCCTTGCTCTTTCGTTTCGCAACGTTTTTCTCAAATGAAAGAAATGCGCTGCTATGGTATAATACTTCCAAGCCTTACGGAACCAATATACGAGGTTCCCAATATGAAATAAGGAAGTGCATGCGTCATGAAAGAAACTACAGCCCGCGTGCTCCCGCCTCTTGACGGACCTGCCGTCCGTAAGTTGGAAGACGCCCTCTTGCAGTCTCCCAGCAAAAGCATTTTGTTGCGCATCAACCAAACCTTGGTCCAGCTATCCCGCGAAGGAAATTGGTTCAAATTTGCTGTTCTCACAAGAAAACGAACTATCAAACGCGCCTCTGTCTTTGAAAGTCTCACAGAAATCTACAACGACTTCATTCACGGCCAAGACTGGCAAATTGCAACTTTACCATCGCATCCCTAAGAAACTTACCGCCGCTTTCGCGGCGGTTTTATTTTTATACCAACGCTTTACGGTACACATCCAGAAAGTTTTTTAGCACCTGCGCCGTCAAGCCCCAGATGACCCTTTCCTTCCAAACGTAAAAATAAACGTCATACTCTCCCCGACGCCGCCACTCTTTGGAATACTCCGGCAACAAATGATGCGGAAACCCAGGCATCGGTTTTGTAGCCATTTCCATCCGCCCTACTTCCGGCGTCATTGCCAACAGTTCGGCAAGCGGTATGCAAAAGGTCTCCGCTACTTCCTCTGATTGCAATTTCAACTCCTTGCAATCTTGAAGCACCCCCGCATAAGGATGCAGCCATACGCCAATTGGGCTCGCCACTTCCGGAAGCTCACCTACTAAATCTAGACAATCTTCATCTATGCCCAGCTCTTCCGCCATTTCTCGCCGAGCCGCTTGGCAAGGCGTCTCATCCAGCTGCACTCGCCCGCCGGGAAAACATATATCCCCTGGCTGCCATGCCATTTGGCTAGAGCGCACCTGAAAGAGAACCGCTGGTTCACCATGCATTTCCAATATCGGTACCACCACGGCCGCGCGAAAATAACCTTTTTGCAACAACTTTACCTCTCGCTGTCGTAGCCCTTCTTGCAGTTGCTCTCGAATATATTCTAGCTTGTTCACGGTACCACTCCGTCTGCCAATATGATAACTCTATGACTTATATATAATTCGGGACAGCTTTACAAACACCTTCTTTATCTATAGTTTGTAACAAAAACGTCACAAACTAGAACAAGCCAAACAACATTCAATCTCACCGTCGCTTCGCGCACCCCTTTTTAACAAGGAAGGCATATCAATTCACAGACTGCAGCTTAACGTCCGCGCCCGGCGTCTACGGCAAAACTTTTGCGAGCGAAGCTGGCCGCGCAGGAGCTGAGAGAGTTCTTGTTTTGATGCAGATGACGGGGAAGGACGCTGCTATAAACTAGCTTTATGTACTATAGACTTAAAAAATATTAACATACCATATATCAACTCATCTAGTCAGCTTAGATGTCCCGCTACCTATCCCTCCCGTCCTTCGCTTTGCCATCCATGGCTGTTTTCAGAGGAGACCGGATGCTATGCCTAACGTCCGCGCCTCGGCGTCCGCGGCAAAACTTTTGCGAGCGAAGCGGTCCGCAGGGCCTGCGTGGCCAGCTGGAAGGATTAGGAATACGGTTGTCTGAGCGCAGCGAGTTTCCGTATTTCCCTTTCAGCTGGCTGCGCAGGAGCTGAGCGAGCTCTTGTTTTGACGCGGATGTCAGGGAAGGACGCTGCTATAAACTAGCTTTATGTACGATAGACTTAAAAAATATTATCTTACCATATATCAACTCATTTAGTTCGCTTAGATGCCCCGGCAACCAAAAAGAAAAGCACCCGTTTTCACGGATGCTTTTCTTTTTGATTAACCGGCAACTACCTATCCTCCCAGGCCGCTTCCAGCCAAGTACTTTCGGCGTATGTGGGCTTAACTGCTGTGTTCGGGATGGGAACAGGTGGAACCCCACAGCTATCGTCACCGGATTGTCTTACTGAGTTTGCATTTGCATGCTCCCTCAAAACTCCACACAGAAAGAAGATTAGATTCACTTCGAAGTAATTACTCTAAAATCAAGCCCTCGGCCGATTAGTACCAGTCCGCT
>NZ_KB894605.1 GCF_000374545.1 Anaeromusa acidaminophila DSM 3853 | reverse complement strand
AATACAAATTTGGGAATCGACATTTCTGGTCAATTGGATATTATGTGAGTACAGTTGGCCTTAATGAAGCTACAATAAAAAAGTATATAAGAGAACAAGAGAAAGCAGATCAAATGATGGATAAAATTAGTGTAAAAGAGTTAGAAGACCCCTTCAGGGGTAGCTAGTACCAAGTGCAAAGATGGCTTGAACGAAGTGAAAAGCAGCACTTTTAGGTGCCGCTAGTAATCAGCCCTTATAGGGCTGGTGCATGCCGCCCGTTTAACGGGCGGTCATGACTTTTTTAAGAGGTGTAATGACGATGAAAATAGAGTGGCTTGGAAAGAAAACGGTAAAAGGGGCCGCAATTGTTTTGCCGGTCTTTCAAGGAGATACCTTCATGGGAGAAGAAGGGAAGAAAGTAGATGCGCAGTTGCAGGGACGTTTGAGCGCTTGGCTGCAGCAGGGCGTCTGCTGCAATGACAAGGGCGATACGTACCTGCTTCGTTCCTGCCTAGATACTATGCCTGATTTTCTATTGCTGCAATTTGGAAAACGTGAGCAACTGAATGTCCAAGGGGTTCGTTTTTGTTTAGGACAAGCGGTGCGCGCGTTGGAAAAGGCTAAAATATCTCAAAGTGTTATTCTTCTTGATGAACTGGGATTGACGCTCGAAGAGAGCGCTTATGAAGCGGCTTTGGGAGCTATCCTGGGAGGATATCGCTTCGATTGCTATAAGAGTAAAAAGAAAGAACCCGTACTACAGACAGTATTCTTTCAAAGCCAGCGGGCAATAACTCCTTTGTTGGAAAAAACGCTGCAAAGCGCCATTGTAACGGCGGAAGCCGTGCTGCAGGCTAGAAATTGGGTCAATCAGCCGGCGGCGGTTATGACACCGGAAAAAATGGCGGAAGAAGCGCAGCGCTTGGCGACGCTGCATGGCATGGATGTTGATGTTTGGGACGCTAAGCGGATAAAAGCTGCCGGCATGGGGGCGTTGAGCGCAGTGGCGCAGGGAAGTGATGTGCCGCCTAGGCTTATTGTGCTGCGCTATTGCGGCGGTATAAAGGGTAAGCCCTGGGATGCGGCTTTCGTAGGCAAAGGCATTACTTTTGACAGTGGCGGCATCAGCTTAAAGCCGGGCGAGGGCATGCAGGAAATGAAAGACGATATGTCAGGAGCGGCTGCCGTCCTGGCGGCGATGGATGCGATTGCCGCTTTAAAATTGCCAGTGAATCTTTTGGCGGTGCTTCCTTGTACCGAAAATATGCCTTCCGGCAAAGCCCTAAAACCGGGAGATATAGTGACCGCTATGGACGGACAGACGATTGAAGTAATTAACACTGATGCAGAAGGAAGGCTTATTTTGGCGGATGCCGTGGCGTACGCCCGGCACGAGGGAGCGCAGCGCATTATTGACGTAGCGACTCTTACCGGCGCTTGCATGGTGGCTTTAGGGCGAGTGCGCAGCGGTCTTTTGGGAAATGATTCAGCCTGGACTGATTTGATTGTGGCGGCCGGTGAGCGAGCTGGAGAAAAAACTTGGCTGATGCCGCATGATGAAGAATATGCGGAGCTATTGAAAAGCGATATAGCGGATTTGAAAAATACCGGAGGCCGCTATGGCGGTATGATTACAGGCGGCCTTTTTATCGGCGCTTTCGCCAAGGAAACGCCTTGGGCACATTTGGATATTGCCGGTACTGCGACACTACTTAAGACGTCAGGGGCTTGGGTGAAAGGAGGCAGCGGCGCTGGGGTGCTTACGCTGCTGGAAATTGCAAAAAGTTTGGTGCAGCTATGAGTGTAGATCTGCATATCCATACGCTGGCTTCGGATGGACGGTGGACGGCGCTGCAAGTTTATGAAGCGGCTGTCGCTGCTGAATTGAAGATGATTGCCATTACCGACCATGATACTACGCGGGCGTTAGAGGAAGCCGAAGGTTTTGCTTGGCCTTTAGGTTTGCGCTTTGTTCCTGGTATTGAGTTTAGTACGGATATTCCAGGTCATGAGGTGCATGTTTTAGGCTATGGAATGGATTGGCGGCAGTCTTTCTTTCAGGCGGAATTGGCATTGTTGGCGCAAAGCCGTCAAAATAGAGCGGGAGAAATGGTGGACAAGCTAAGAGGACTTGGCTATTCTTTGAAGCTGGAAGATGTAGCGGTTCAGGCGGGCGGCGGTTCTATCGGCAGGCCGCATGTGGCAAGAGCCTTAGTAGCTATGGGCGCTTTTGGTACGGTCGGAGAAGTGTTTCATGCACTTTTGCATAAAAATGGGCCGGCTTATGTGCCGCATCGGCGCCTGAAATATCCAGAGGTGATTGAATTGATTCAAGCGGCAGGCGGTGTGGCGGTGGTGGCGCATCCAGGCTTGGCGGGAGATGACGAGCTTGTGAAAAAAGTATTGGCCGCCGGTGCGGAAGGGCTAGAAGTATTTCACCCGATGCATACAAAACAGCAGCAAGAAAAATATCTTGCCTGGACGCAGGAAGCCAAACTGTTGGCTACAGGAGGGTCTGATTTTCACGCTATTCCCGGACGGTTCCCGGAAATGCTTGGCGTATTTCATGCGCCTGACACGATTGCTTGTTCTTTGCAAAGGGCAATGGAAAAACGCAAAGTGTAAGAGCGGTCTTTCTTGACAAAACGGCAGCATTTCCAGTAAGGTGATAGAAATAGAGATTTTTGAAAGGAGGCATGCTATGGACGTGTTTGCATTCGTTGGACCGAGTGGTACCGGCAAGAGCCATCGGGCCTTGATTGTCGCGCATGAACAAGCGGCAGACGCCTTGATTGACGATGGTTTGTTTATTAAGGACAGTAAAATTATTGCAGGCAAATCGGCTAAAAAGGAGCCTAATAAGATTGGCGCCGTACGGCGGGCGATCTTTACGGATCCGGAGCATGCCGCCGAAGTACGAGAAGCGATTGAGAAAGTTAAACCGCAGCGCATTTTGGTTTTAGGAACCTCCGATGGTATGGTGGAAAAAATTGTTAGAATTCTCAAGCTCCCGCCCATTCAAAAAATTATTCGTATTGAGGAAATTGCTAGTCCGACGGAAATTGCTAAAGCTCGTAAGGCTAGATTACGAGAAGGAAAACATATTATTCCTGTGCCAACAATCGAGTTGAAGCCTCATTTTTCCGGCTATTTGGTGGATTCACTGGAAATTTTCAGCCGACGTTCTTCGGCGGCGCGGCGCAAGCTAGGAGAAAAGTCGATTGTTCGTCCTACTTTCAGCTACTATGGCAAACTCTTAATTGCCGATGACGTTCTGGTCGCAGTGACGCAGAAAGAAGCGTTAGATGCAGCCTTTGTTAGCAAGGTGGGGAAAGTGCAAATTCGCAAAGAAAAAGACAAAGGCGTAAAGATTACGGCGGAATTAGTGGTGCTTTTTGGAACGGTAATTCAGCAGGAATTACCAGCAGTACAACGGCGCATTCGAGAAGCGGTTGAATACACGACAGGCATGACGGTATCTGAAGTTAACCTGGTAGTGCGCAGCTTAAGCATGGATTGATATATCCAAGGAGAGTGAGGTAGGCAGCTATGGAAGGACATGCAGTACGTGTTGTGCTTTACGGAGTGGTAGCTGGAGTGCTGAGCGGTATGCTTGGTATTGGCGGCGGCATTGTATTGGTGCCTGTTATGGTCTCCTTGCTCGGCTTATCGCAGCATGAGGCGCATGCTACCTCCTTGGCGGTGATTGTTCCGACTGCGGCCGCCAGTACGTTTGTCTACGGCTTGTACGGGCAACTGGATTTTTCTATTGCGGCCATGTTGACGGTTGGCAGTGTTATTGGCGCTGCTCTGGGATCACGCTGGATGTCTAAGATACCTGCAGTACAGCTTAAGCGGATGTTTGGCGTATTTTTAGTTCTTGTAGGACTGCGAATGGCGGTGGGCGGCTGATGGAAGCGTTGGCGATTATTGCCTTGGGCGGGGTAGCTGCCGGTATTTTAAGCGGCCTTATGGGCGTTGGCGGCGGTATGATCTTGGTGCCGATGATGGTGTTTCTTATGGGCGTTCCGCAACACACTGCTCAAGGCATCTCTCTTCTTGTCATCATTCCAACGGCTCTGACTGGGTTATGGCGCTTTCATCAGCAAGGAATTGTAAAATATAAGGTGGCGGCGTTGTTGGCCCTTGGCGCTGTTATAGGGGCCTTGGGCAGCTCGGATCTTGTGCAGAGCATTCCGCCCGAGATGCTGCGTCGCTTTTTTGGCGTATTTGTCATTTGTATGGGGCTGCGCATGGCTTTGAATAAAAAGAAGTAAAGCCTATGGACGCTTTCTCGGAGGTTGTAAAAGACTTCCAAGAAAGCGTTTTTTCTTGTAGTGACGCTTTTACAGCGAAGAGATTTGCGGCTATAATAGAAAAGATAGACTTTTAGTATTAATGGGTATGTAAAGGAGTTGCCATGAACGGTTTCTATTGCATTTTGACTTATGGATGCCAAATGAATGAAAATGACTCGGAAAAAATGGCCGGACAGCTGGCTTCGCAAGGATATCTGGCAACAGATAATCTGGAAGAGGCGGACGTAATTGTTATTAATACGTGCTGTGTGCGGGAAAGCGCCGAGAAAAAGATATACGGGAAAATTGGCGAGCTGAAGCGTCACAAGCAGGAACGTCCTCATGTGCGCATTATTATTACAGGCTGCATGGCGCAAAAGGATAAAGAACGCATTTTGCGCAAAGCATCTCATGTAGATCTGGTTATGGGTACGAATATGATTCACCATTTGGCGGCTTGGCTGGGAGAGCAGCGAACTGGCGAGCGATCGGTGCTGGCGGAAGCGGAAACGCAAATTGTTGAAGAAATGCCGGTAGTGCGAAAAAGCGGCGTAGCTGCTTGGGTTCCGATTATGTTTGGATGCAACAATTTTTGCACCTATTGCATTGTTCCTTATGTCCGGGGGCGGGAGCGCAGCCGGGCGCTAAGTGATATTGTGGATGAGGTGCGGAGCCTGGCGGCCGAGGGCTATCAGGAAATTACTCTTCTAGGGCAGAATGTGAATTCCTATGGAAAAGGGACGCCCGATACGTTTGCAGCGCTGTTGCAGGCGTTGGATGACATTCCCGGCTTGCTGCGCATCCGTTATATGACATCGCACCCGCGCGATATGGATGATGCAGTTATTGCGGCTGTAGCAAAAAGCAAACATATTACTACGCATTTTCATCTGCCTATCCAAGCAGGAAACAATGAAATTTTGCGGCAGATGAATCGAGGATATACGCGTGAGGAGTATCTGGAGCTTGTGCGAAAAGTGAGAGCTGCCGTGCCTGACGCGGTTTTAACTACGGATCTGATTGTCGGCTTTCCTGGAGAGACCGAAGCAATGTTTGCTGATACGGTAGCGTTAGTGGAAGAGGTTGGCTTTGACGCTTCTTATACCTTCTTATATTCCAGCCGCTCAGGAACGCCGGCTGCTGAAATGAAAGAACAAGTGCCGCTGGCGGTGAAAAAGGAACGCTTGCAGCGCTTGCTGACTTCGCAGGAAAAAGTGGCGTTAGCGTGCAATGAGAAATTGCTCCATACTTGTCAAGAAATACTGGTAGAGGGACCTAGTAAAACCAATCCTAAACAATGGTGCGGACGGACCCGAGGCAACAAATTGGTACTGTGGCCGTATCAGGAAGGGCAAAAACCGGGAGATTTAATCCAAGTGCGCATTACCAAGGCGCAGACCTGGATTCTTAAAGGGGAATCAGTGTAACCAAAGGGGGAACTGGTTATGGCGACAGCCTATACGCCGATGCTGGAACAATATAGGGACGTGAAAAGCCGTCATTCTCAGGAGATTCTTTTTTTTCGTTTAGGCGATTTTTATGAAATGTTTTTTGAAGATGCGGAGCTGGCTTCACGTGAGTTGGAAATTACCTTGACTTCGCGGGAGGGCGGACAGGGGAAACGCATTCCCATGTGTGGTATTCCCTATCATGCGGCGGAAAACTATTTGGCGCGGCTGGTCCAAAAAGGCTATAAGGTAGCCATCTGCGAGCAGGTTGAGGATCCTAAACAAGTTAAAGGCTTGGTGCGGCGCGAAGTAGTACGCATTGTGACGCCAGGAACTTTTTTAGGAGAAGTGTCCTTGAGCGAAAAAAGCAACCATTATTTAGCGCTTGTCCGAGAAGGAGAAACTGGACGCGTGTATTTGGCGGCGGCGGATTTATCCACAGGAGAATGTTTTTGGAGCGTCATGGACGGCGAAGGAGAAAAACCGCTTTTGTGGGATGCTTTGTATCGTCTGCAGCCTAAAGAGATTATTGTATCCGGGCATTTGAGCTACTGGACGGAACTGGATGAATTTTCGCAGGATCGCTTATACTGTCGTCCGGAACAGCGAGCCTTTGCACCGGAGGCTGGGGCTTTTGTAAAACAGCATTTTGCGCCGACGGAGCAACCAAACGACAAGGAAGCGTTGCAAACAGTCGAACATCTTTTGTGCTACTTGCATGAGACGGTCAAAACCGATTTAGCCCATATCAATCGGTTGGCGGAACAGACGCAGCAGCAATATCTTTTACTAGATGCGTCGACGCTGCGCAATTTGGAGATTACACGCAATCTTCGCGACGGCGGCAGAAAAGCAACGCTCTTGCAGGTGCTCGATTTTACGCGTACCGCTATGGGCGGCAGGTTGTTAAAGCATTGGCTGGAGCAGCCGCTGCGTTATGGAAAAGACATCACAAAACGCCATGAAGCGGTAGAAGAATTAACGGGGGCGCCGCTATTGCGGCAAGCTTTGGTTGAGGCGCTGGAAGGAATTTATGATTTCGAGCGCATAGTCACTCGTGTGGAGCTGGGAACCGCCAATGCGCGGGATCTGGTGTCTTTGTCCCAGTCGCTGGCGCAGCTGCCTGCGCTGCGAATGGTGCTGAACCAGGCGCAGAGTCCTTTGCTGCGCGAGCTATATGCGACATGGGAAAGTCATGCGGAACTGGCTCAAGAAATTGGAGCCGCTTTTGTGGAATCTCCGCCTGTGTCGGTGCGCGAGGGAGGTATGATTCGCAGCGGTTATGATAGCGAGCTGGACGAACTGCGGGAAGTGGCCAGGGACAGCAAATGCTGGGTTGAAGAATTTGAACGTTCGGAAAAGGAAAAGACAGGAATACGTTCCTTGAAGATTGGTTATAACAAGGTCTTTGGGTACTACTTGGAGGTTACTCATGCAAATACCTCAGCGGTACCAGCTTATTTCCAACGCAAACAGACTTTGGCTAATGCCGAGCGATATATTACGCCGGAATTAAAGGAGTTCGAGACTAAAATCCTGGGCGCCCAGGAGAGGATTGTGCAACTGGAATACCACCTGTTCTGCCGCTTGCGCGATCGGGTGAAAGAAGAGCTTTGCGCTTTGCAAGCTACAGCGCGGCGCGTGGCGGTGCTGGATGTGTTGCATAGCTTTGCCGATGCGGCTGTGCGCCATCAATACGTGCGTCCCCGCCTTGAAGAAAATGGCAGTATTCAGATTCAGGACGGTCGCCATCCTGTTGTTGAGCGGCTGCTGAAGGGCGAATTGTTTGTGCCTAACGATACGCAGCTTTTTCCGGGTGTGGAAGACGTTATGGTTATTACAGGGCCCAATATGGCAGGGAAATCTACGTATATGCGCCAAGTGGCGTTGTTGGTGCTTATGGCGCAGGCAGGCAGCTTTCTGCCTGTACGCAGCGCGGTTATTTCACCGGTAGACCGTATTTTTACCCGTGTCGGCGCTAGTGATGATTTGGCAACCGGCCAAAGCACCTTTATGATGGAAATGAATGAAGTAGCCGCCATTGTACGGCACGCCACGAAAAACAGCTTGGTTATTTTGGATGAAATCGGCCGGGGAACCAGCACTTTTGACGGTATGAGCATTGCTAGGGCGGTAGTAGAATACATCAAAAAGCAGATTGGCTGTAAAACGCTCTTCGCTACGCACTATCATGAATTGACAGAATTGGAGAACGCTTGGAGCGGCATTCGCAACTACTCCGTTGCGGTGCGGGAAAAAGGGAATAATGTTGTTTTTCTGCGACGCATTGTGCCGGGAGGCGCTGATAAGAGCTACGGCATCCATGTTGCGCAGTTGGCTGGGTTGCCGTCAAAAGTTATTCAGCGCGCCAAAGAGGTGCTGGCCGAACTGGAGACTTGCAGCGCCAGGGAAGCAGCAACGCCAGTCGTGAAAAAGGCCGAGCCATCTCTTACTTTGTTCGGAAGCGCTTTAACAGAAGAACTGTTAGGGCTGGATGTAATGAGCCTGACGCCCATTGAGGCGCTGAATACGCTGTTTCGCTTGCAAAATCAGGCGAAGGAAGAAATGGGGCGCTAGGGATGGAAAATATTGTACAGGTATTAGACGCGCATACAGCAAACCAGATAGCCGCAGGCGAAGTGGTAGAAAGGCCGGCGTCTGTAGTTAAGGAACTGGTAGAAAACGCAATTGACGCCGCTAGCCGCAATATAGAGGTGGAGATTGCAGGCGGAGGTTGTGAAAGCATTCGTATCAGCGATGACGGTTGGGGCATGAGCGCTAAAGATGCGCAGACGGCCATGCTGCGTCATGCTACCAGTAAAATACGCAGTGCTGATGATTTATACCATATCGCCAGTTTGGGATTTCGTGGCGAAGCGTTGCCGAGTATTGCCTCGGTGTCCCGTTTTACCTTGACTACGAGAAGGCAAGAAGACGCTTTGGCGACGCAAATTGTCATGGAAGGAAGCCAAACGCTGGAAGTGACGGAAGCGGGCGGCGGCGTGGGTACCACTATTTTGGTACGGGATATTTTCTTTAATCTCCCGGCGCGCCTCAAATTTTTGAAAAAACCGGCTACTGAAAGCGCCCAAATCCACGATATTATAACGCGCCTTGCCTTATCGCACCCGGAAGTGGCTTTTCGCCTAATTAATAACCAACGTTTGGTTCTTAGCACAAATGGCAGCGGGCGATTGGAAGATGTAATTGCTTCTCTGTACGGCAAGGAGGCTGGCGCAGGGCTCTTGGAGCTGAACCACGCTCAGGAGGGAATTAGCCTTTGGGGATTTTTAGGACAGCCTACTCTTTTGCGCAGCAGTCGGCAGTGGCAAACTTTTTTGGTTAATGGCAGGGTGGTGCAGAGCCGCGCCTTGAGCAAGGCTTTGGATAACGCCTATCATTCGGTGCTGCCGAAAACAGGTTTTCCTTTGGCGGTTATTCGTATTGACGTGCCGGCGGAAGATATTGATGTCAATGTGCACCCCCAAAAAAGCGAAGTGAAGTTCAAAAACGAGCAGGATGTTTTTCGCTCCGTTTATAAGGCAGTCACTGTTTGTTTAACTAGGCCGGCCGCAGAGCAGCTGCGCCAAGCGGCGCCGGTTGTTGCGCCTCGGCCTAAAGAAGAAATTCAATCTTTTGATTTTCAAAATCTTCCAGTTGCGACGACGGCACAGACTGCGAAAGAGAGACCGGCGCAGCCAGCGCCTTTGCCGGAGCCATATCGTCCTATTTTTAAGCCTCTTGCAGAACGGCAGCGTCCGGTTGCAGCGGCAGAAAGTATCCCTGTCTATGAGGCGCCTGCTGAGACGGTCACGGCGGCGCCTTGTGAAAAAATAGAACCAGAAATGAAGTCCGAACCGACAAGAACAGAGATTTTCCAGGCTGTGGACGCGACGATGATGGACGAAGACTGCCAAACGGAAAGCAGGGCTCCTTTGGCTCAGGCAACAATCTCGAACGAAACCGAGGCGGCCGAGCCGTTGCAGGTTTTAGGGCAGGTCTTGTCGTGCTATATTGTTGCCAAAGACAAAGAACAACTGTATCTGGTGGATCAGCATGCGGCGCATGAACGCATTCTTTATGATAAATTTGTAGGGGAAGCGGCGGCTATGCCAGGGCAGACCTTATTGGTACCTGTTTATCTTGAGGTGGATGAAAAAGAAGAATTTCTATTGGAACAGCATGGGGAGGCGTTGGCGTCGCTGGGGTTTCGATTAGAGATGGCCGGCCCAGGAACGGCGAGGCTCTTGGAGCTTCCTGCCGATTTGACAGGTACTTCTCCAGAGACGATGCTGCGGGAGCTATTGGTGCGTTTAGACGAAATGCAGCAGCCGACAGCGGCGCAACTGCGGCATATGGTGTTTGAGACGGCGGCTTGTCATGCGGCCATCCGAGCCGGCGAGGAGTTGAATCAACGGCAGATGGAGCGTCTATTAGAGCAATTGGCGCAAACGACGCTGCCTTATAGCTGCCCGCACGGACGTCCTGTGATGGTGCGTTTTGGCGAGGCCGAGCTGATGCGTTGGTTTAAAAGAACGTAAAGAGAGCTGTTAGTAAAGCATGATGGATGAATTGCGAGTGACGACGGCGCGAAATGCAGGGACATTTTTGGTAGGGGAAGCCAAGAAGTTTGCCGAACGCTGGGGTGGGAAGTATGTTGTCCGGGGAGAATTATCGCTGGAAAAGCTGCGCCAACAAGAAGGCGTAGAAAAATTGGTGATTTTTTCCGTTGACGGTCCTGTCATTGAGGGGATTGGCTGGCGCTACTTTTACCATCCCAGTATGGCGGCCTTGCGTGCGTTGCAGTGGGAAAGAAACGGTCAGGACCCGCTGGTGCAGGCTTTAGAGTTGCAGCCGGGGGAAACCGTGCTGGATGGAACCCTTGGTTTGGGGGCGGATGCCGTTTTGATGAGTCTTGCCGTAGGAGAAGCCGGGAAAATTTTAGGCGTGGAAAAATCTCCTTGGGTGGCTATGATTACCTCACATGGTTTGGCGCATGCCGTAGGGTTGACTCCGGTTCTTGAAGCGGCTATGCGGAGGGTTGAAGCTCAGTACGGTGATACGCTGAACGTCTTAAAAGACATGTCCGCCGGAGCGGTAGATGCAGTGTATTTAGACCCGATGTTTCGCTATTCTGTGCAAGGAAGCTCCAATATGCAGCCCTTGCACCAGATTGCCGATCGGCGGCCTTTGAGGCGGGAACTTTTGCAAGAAGCTTGCCGGGTGGCGCGACGCCGGGTGGTAGTCAAGGAAGCGGTGCATAGTCCGGAATGGGAACGTCTGGGCATCCAAGAGTTTTCCGGCGGTCGCTATAGTCGCGTGCGTTATGGGATTTTGAAGGGAGCCGGTATATGAAAGAACGCTTGCTGGTGGTGTTGGGGCCAACGGCTGTAGGCAAGACCGACTTGGCGGTAGAATTGGCTCTGCGCCATGACGGCGAAGTGGTTTCCGGCGATTCTATGCTTGTGTACCGTGGCATGGATATTGGTACGGCTAAGCCTTCGCAGGAGGAGCGCCGGGGGATTCCGCACCATTTGATTGATATTTTAGAACCCAATGAGCCTTATGATGCCGTGCGCTTTGGCGAACAGGCCGAGGCAGTGATCAAGGATATCCAAGCCCGAGGACGGCTGCCGGTATTGGCTGGGGGCACGGGGCTTTACGTGCAGGCTTTTTTGGAAGGCTATGTTTTTAGTGAAGTGGACGAAGACGCTCCTTTCCGTGAGGAGATGGAAGCGTTGGCGCATAAAGAAGGAAATGAGGCTGTGCACAGACTGCTGCAAAAGGCGGACCCGCTCAGCGCGGCTAAGCTGCATCCCAATAATTTGCGCCGTGTCATTCGGGCGCTGGAGGTGGCGCGTCAAGGCGGGGAAACACTGAGCCTTGGCAAAAAAGCAGGCCTTGCAAGTTCCTGGCTGGAGCAGTCGTTGGTTGTGGGGCTGACTATGGAGCGAAGCGCATTATATCGGCGCATTGATCAACGAGTGGAGCGCATGGCGGCTGCGGGGCTGGAAACAGAAGTAAAGAGTCTCTTGGCAGCGCAGGTGGAGACAACCTGCCAGTCAATGCAAGGTATTGGCTATAAGGAAATGGTTGCTCACTTGCAAGGACAGTATTCTTTTGAGGAAACGGTGGCAATCATACAAAAAAATACGCGTCATTTTGCGAAAAGGCAGTTTACCTGGTTTAAGCGTATGCCCTATGTGCAATGGTTTGATGTAGGCCAAGACGGCTGGAGAGAAGATGTATTTTCTCTGGTCCGGCATTGGGAGAAAACAGGAAGTTCTTGCACGTAGAGCGAATTACTATATGTTATAGAACCGTTGCTGCGCCGGAAGTGCAGTTGCAGCAGCGTTTCGGTAGAGAGAAAAGGGGGAGTTGCAATGCTTGCAAAGCCGATGAACCTGCAAGACAGTTTTCTAAATCAGGTGCGTAAGGAAAATAATCCCGTGACCATTTATTTGGTCAATGGTTTTCAATTAAGAGGCCTTGTTAAAGGATTTGACAATTTTACCGTTATTTTAGACAGCGATGGAAAACAGCAGTTAGTTTATAAGCATGCTATTTCCACGATTACTCCATTTCGTGCTTTTCAGCATGGGTTTGTGGAAAAACAGAGGGAGACGACAGGAAACGCGAATGCTATAGAATAGCAGTGCTTTCATAAGCGTCTTTTAACCGGAAGGGATGGTGGGAAGACGTGGCCAAGGTATTGGGAGACATCCAAGGAGTTCGTAAGTCGCTGCTGGCGCAGCTCGAAGAGTTATATGAGATGACAATACCGTCCGATCAGATACTCAGCAGTGAAATGGCGCAGGAAATGTTGCGCCTTAGTCAATTGCTGAATCGCGAGGTAGCCGTTTATTGCAATCGTCGAGGTCGGGTCGTGGCGGTGGCATTGGGGGATTCCTATACAGTAGATTTGCCGGAGGTGCGCGGGCGCCGAGGTCAACAACGGCTTTCCGGCATTCGGTGTATTCATACGCATCCGGGCGGTGATTGCCGCCTTAGTGCGGCTGATGTCAGTTCGTTGCGGGACTTGCGTTTTGATGTGATGGTTTCCTTGGCTGCGCCACAGCCGGAAACCGCGCTTTGCATGATCGCTTTTTTAACGGGCGACGATGAATGGCAGGAAGAAGGTCCATTTTCCGTCTCGCAGTTAACGACTTTGCCTTTTTCACGCTGGATTCTCCAGTTAGAGCGTCTTTTAGCCCAACAAACCGTTTCCGGGCATGCCATGGAGGAAGCTGAAACGGCTTTGCTGGTTGGCTTGGAAACCGGAACGAATAATTGGGATCTGGACTCTTCCTTGCAAGAGTTGGCGCAGTTGGCGGAAACAGCCGGCGTAGAGGTAAAGGGCGTTATACGGCAAAAAAGGGATCGTCCGGATGTGGCCTTGTTTATCGGACAGGGAAAAGTCAAAGAATTGGCGCTGCTGCGACAGCAGATGGATGCGAATGTCATTATTTTTGATGATGAACTGACGCCTGTTCAACAACGCAATTTGGAGTTAGCTTTAGGCGTAAAAATCATTGATCGCACAGCGCTTATTTTGGATATCTTCGCTCAACGGGCGCATTCTAGAGAGGGCAAGCTGCAAGTAGAACTAGCTCAGATGCGGTATCGCCTGCCTAGACTCAGCGGCAAGGGGATCGAATTGTCTCGCTTAGGAGGCGGTATTGGTACGCGCGGACCTGGTGAGACGAAGCTGGAAGTGGACCGGCGGCGGGTAAGAACGCGCATCAGCGATATTGAAAGAGAATTGACGCTGGTTTTGCAGCAACGCCAGCAACAGCGTCAACGCCGTAAGGATAACGAAGTGCCGCTGATTGCTTTAGTAGGGTACACTAATGCAGGAAAATCGACGTTATTGAACGCGCTCACAGATGCAGGGGTGTTGGCGGAGGATAAGTTGTTTGCTACTTTGGATCCGACGACGCGCAGTGTAACGCTGCCTAATGGTGAGACAGTTCTTTTTTCCGATACCGTCGGTTTTATTCAAAAACTGCCTCATCAGCTTGTTGCAGCCTTTCGCGCTACCCTAGAAGAAGTTGTAGAAGCTGATTTATTGCTTCATGTGGTGGATGCCAGTCATTCGCAGCGAGAAGCGCAGGAACAAGCTGTTTACGAGGTACTAAAGGAATTAAAGGCTACAGAAAAACCTATGCTGCTTGTTTTTAACAAAGCGGATCGTATGGAAGCAGGAGAACCTGCTGTGGTCGAACGGCTCTTGCGGCGTGGCGATGCTTTTTTGGTTTCGGCGTTGCGCAAAACAGGACTAGAGGAGCTGCTCCTGGCCGTAGCCGCCAAAGTAAAACGCCGCAGTGTGCGGCGCGAGCTGTGCCTGCCGTATGAGCAGAGCGGTCTGTTGCATAAACTGCATGAGGATGGCAAAGTTACTGCCTGCGAATATGCCCCGGAAGGTATTCGGGTGCAGGCGGAGATTCCTTTATGGGCGGAGTCGTTTTGGAGTCAATATTGTATTGTGCAAGGAACAGTGGATGAGAGTGAGGAACAGGTAGATTGAATCGATTTAGTACTAAAATTCAAGCGGCGAAAGAAAAGGCGCTGCAGCAGATGGCGGCAATGGCCAAAGAAGTGGATCAGATCGCTGAAACCAATACGTTAAGAGTATTGGACGCTTTTCGCCGCCATCGAGTTTCGGATTATCACTTTCGGGCGACAAGCGGTTATGCCTATAACGATGCCGGGCGGGAAACGCTGGAAGAGACTTGGGCGACGCTATGCGGCACAGAAGCGGCGCTGGTGCGAACGCAGTTTGTTTCCGGCACGCATGCCTTGGCTACGGCCTTATTCGGTGTTTTGCGTCCTGGAGACGAGTTGGTTTCTTTGACAGGGGCGCCCTACGATACGATGCAAAGCGTTATTGGTCATGAAAGAGAAGTTCCCGGTTCCTTGAAGGAATTTGGCGTGTCCTATCGGGAAATGCCCATGTCCGCTAACGGCATTGACGTGGAGCATCTATCAGATTATGTGAATTCAAAAACAAAAATGGTGCTGATTCAACGTTCGCGGGGCTATAGCCTTCGGGCGACATTGACGGTGGCTGAAATTGCCGCTGCTTGCTCGGCGGTCAAGGCTATTGCTCCGGACTGCGTCTGCTTTGTTGATAATTGCTACGGCGAATTTGTGGAAGTACAGGAGCCGACAGCGGTTGGAGCTGATATTATGGCAGGCTCGTTGATTAAAAATCCTGGCGGCGGGTTGGCGCCGACAGGCGGCTACATTGCAGGCCGACGGGATTTAGTGGAGCTGGCTGCTTTTCGCTTGACTGCGCCGGGGATCGGGGCGGAGTTGGGAGCTTCTTTGGGAGGAAATCGTTTGTTGTATCAGGGCTTGTTTATAGCGCCTCATACAACGGCTCAGGCGGTAAAAGGCGCTATTTTTGCTGCAGCCTTGTTTGAAAATTTAGGTTATAATACATTGCCGCATTGGTCGATGCAACGAGGTGATATTATTCAGGCGATTACGTTGGGAACGCCGGAAAGAGTAGTTGCCTTCTGTCAGGGGATTCAAAAATATTCTCCTGTTGATGCGCACGTACGGCCGGAGCCAAGCGGTATGCCGGGGTATGAGGATGCTGTGATTATGGCGGCGGGAACCTTTGTACAAGGGGCTTCCATCGAACTGAGCGCCGATGCGCCGATGCGCGAACCCTATGCTGTTTATCTCCAAGGCGGTCTTACTTTTGAGCATGCAGTTTTGGCTTGTATGGGCGCTGCACAAGAATTGGAAGATAAAGGTCTTTCTTTTTCTTAAAAAAAGAAAGGAAATTTACTGATTGTGTAGAATAGGCAAATAGAAAGATCCATTTTATGATAGCGGTGGTTGATGTGGCTTTTTTTCTTATTATTTTATTTGTTGTGCTGCTCCTGGCTTGCTTGGTAGCTTTGCTGAGCCGAAAGTTTCCTCAATGGCAGCTTTCTTGGAGAATTGTATTGTTTTGTGCCGGCTGTGCAATTTTATTGGCTGCGGTATTGCCGCGGCTTTTATTGAGTTGGGCTAATCTGGAAATGACAGTTGCCGTTTTGTTTATCTGTGCGGTTGGCGGCGCTTGGGCGGCTGCTAAATTGCCTGAGTGTATGCCGGTCATGTCGCCAGCGGTTGCTTCCCCGGCTATGGCGGAAGCGTCGATATTGCCTATTGCGTCGGTTGGCGAAAAACAGCAAGAAGACTCTCAACTTGCGCAAGTCCGTGAGGACGACAAGCAAGAAAAGCCTTTGAGTAAGAAGGAAGAAAGACAAAGAAAATCGCTTGCGACAAAGAAAAACAAGGCATCCAAGGTAGTAAACAAGGAAACTGTTGCAGTTGAAAGCGTAAAAGCGAACACGGTTGGCGAGAAGCCTTTGCCAGCTAAACCTAAGAAACCAGCGCTGATCTCGAAAAAGAGCGTTGAAGCGGTGGAATCTCAGACTATAGGGACATCGCTTGAGCCTGTGATGATCAAGATGCCTGAGACGGAGCCTGAGAAACCTGCAGCAACAGGAGACGTGACAGAATCAGTAGCGGCGGATTCCGTTGTTGTTTCTGAAGACCTGCCAGCAGCCGTTGTGCCCGAGGCAGAAGCAAGTGAAGAGAGTTCTTCGCAGGAAACGGTGGAGTCTTTCAAGAAAACAGAAGAAATCCCGACAACATTTGTTAATGTTGACGCTTGTTTGGAGGAAGCGTGGCGTTTTCGCGAAGCCGGTTCCTGGAAAACAGCGCAGCAGGTTCTGCAAGCAGGGATTGCTCAGTTTGCTGACGATGAAGAATTGCCCTTTTTGCTGATTGAAGAAGGGGCATTGCTGAAACGTTATGGATGTTGGGATGAAGCCATTGCAGCGCTAGAAACAGCGCTTGCTTTACCTCAAGTAAAGAGCCAGCCTGTTTGGCAAAAAGACATTCAACAAACGTTAGGATATTTGCAAATTTTCCTTGGCGTATTACGCCAGCTTAAACTAGAGGCGGTTGCGCCGGAAGCCATACCGGCTTCCGTATTGGAGAGGGTAGAAGCCGTTTATCAACAATGGCGCAGCCGGCAATAAATTACAGGGGATTCCATTTTTTATGTTTATACATATGCGGGAGGGGTTTCATTTATGAAAAAAAGCACAGAAATTTTAAGCTTGCCTGTATTTAGCATTCGCGAGGGTGAGGAACTGGGAACGATCAAGGCGTTTATCATTAATGCTGCAGCCAAATCCGTAGAAGCGTTTTTGATTGACGACGGCAAATGGTATTTGGGGGCGAAACTGCTTCCAGCTAAAGCGGTAGCCGGTCTTGGCGAATTTGCTGTTACTGTCGAATCCAGCGATAATGTAGTAGGAGTCGCTGATTTTCCGGACATTGAGCCATTGCTGGTAGCCAATACCTCAGTGATTGGGACTAAAGTAGTTACCACGGCTGGCCGTATTTTAGGGCGGGTTACCGATTTCATGGTT
The DNA here is from genome assembly GCF_000374545.1 of Anaeromusa acidaminophila DSM 3853. Lineage (NCBI taxonomy): Bacteria > Bacillati > Bacillota > Negativicutes > Selenomonadales > Sporomusaceae > Anaeromusa > Anaeromusa burkinensis. The sequence continues at coordinate 36,005 of NZ_KB894605.1, read as the reverse complement.
GAAAATGACGGGAAAATTGCAGTATGCGAGTATACCGTAGATAACGGTGATAGCCAACAGGTATTACTGGAGAATATTATCACTTTGGGTAAAGATGTACTGTTTATTCGAGACGCCTCGGAAGAGCAGGCTTCTCCGGCAGTTGAGGAAGTTCCGGCCTCTGTGGCGGAAACTCCGGTTGTGACTCCTGTTGCCGCTCCGGCCCCTGTAGTGGAGGAGCCCAAAGTAGAAGAGACAAAACCAGCAGAAGAAAAACCGGCGGAAGCCGCTCCGGAAGTGGATGCGTATTCGCGTAAGATTGAAGAAAAAACTCGCAAGTTTCTTTTAGGAAAGAAAGCAAGCCGCCGTATTGAGACTGACAATGGCGTTCTCGTTGTGGATGAAGGCGGGGAAATTACAGAAGAAGTTCTGCAAAAGGCCAAGTTGGCAGGTAAATATGTAGAACTGTCGATGAATGTACAATAAGCTGGCTTGGGACCGGGCTTTCGCTTAGGCGGGAGCCCGGTCTTTTGAAGCACAGGCAAAGGAGGACGGAATGGTTTCGTGAAGCGATGGCAGCGAGTCAGTTTATCGTTAGTATTAATTCTTTCCTTTACTTTGGCTAGTTTGGCCGTTGCTGGCACGGCCGTGTATTTTCGTGACGGTATTTCCCATGGAGTGACATTAGGTTCGCTGGATTTAGGCGGTTTAACCGAGGAGGCGGCAGTAGCTGCGATTGAAGAAGATGCTCGCAGTAGACTGGCTCATCAGACAATCCGCTTTATTTACGGCGACCAGCAATGGGAAAGTACTACGGATGAGTTAAACATACATGCTGATGCAGCGGCGTTGGCGCATGAAGCCTACATGATCGGACGTACAGGACCGGTTTGGCTGCAATTGCAGGAGTGGTATATGGCGACGCAAAAAGGCCGTCAGATTGCTTATCGTCTTGCGTATGAGCCAGTTAAGGTCAAAGCGTTGCTGGATAAAATCGTTCATGAGGTAGAGCGTCCATCCCGTAAAGCACATATTAATTACCAACAGGGGCAGGTACAGATTGTACCGGAAATCATAGGGCAGCATTTGGAACGAACGGAGTTGGAAACAACATGGCAGGCCGCGATGGCTGATTTTCAGTCGTTGCAGATTTCTTTGCCTGTAAAGGATGATGTGCCGGAAATACGGGCTGAGGATCTTAGCGGGATTAATCGTCTTTTGGGTTCGTATTCCAGTTATTTCAATGCCTATGACAACAACCGGTCTAAAAATGTTTATTTGGCCTCGCGTAGTATTGATGATACGCTGGTGCGAGCTGGCAGTGTGTTTTCCTTTAATTCGCAAGTAGGTAAGCGGACGCAGGAAAATGGCTATAAGGAAGCCCCTGTATTTATCAATGGGAAGTTAGTGCCGGATTGGGGCGGCGGAGTTTGCCAAGTGAGCAGCACCTTGTATAATGCTGTTTTATTGGCAGATTTGGAGATTGTGGAACGGACTTCTCACTATAGTCCTCCTGGGTACGTGCCGCTTGGACAGGATGCAACCGTGGCGGATGATCAATTGGATTTTCAATTTACCAATACCAGCCGACACAATCTTTATATTTCCAGTAAAATTGAAGGGAATCGCCTGACTGTGCAAGTATTTGGCAGCGCAGATGATCCGGTTGAAGTTCGTATTGTACCAGTGGATAAACAGGTAATCCCGGCGCCGGTCGTAGTGAAACCAGATGCTAATTTGGAGGCTGGCCGCCAAATTGTAGAAGAACGAGGCGAAAGCGGCTATCGAATAAAAATTGAAAAAATTCGGTTGCATCAAGGCGTAGAAATCAGTCGAGAGATTATTTCTTCGGATGATTTTCCTCCTTCTGAACGTATTATCCGCGTAGGTACAAAAGCAGCGACAGAGAAAAAGAACAATTAAAGCGTAGACCTCAAAAAGAGGTTTACGCTTTTTATTTTTTTTCTCTGATAATACATGAGAATCGAAAACAAAGAGAGGAAGTGAAACAATGTGAATAAAAAAACTTTATCTTTCTCTGGTTTTTGAGGGGGCAACTGTGGTATTCTATCAGAAATACCTTTTGGTAAGTAGAGAAAGGAGTAGAGACATGTTTGAAGAAAAGTTCGCCAAGCAAGGACTAACGTTCGATGATGTACTTCTCGTTCCCGCTAAATCGGATGTGTTGCCTAAGGATGTGGAGGTTAACACTCGGCTGACTCGCAATATCAGCTTGAACATCCCCATCATTAGCTCGGGCATGGATACGGTCACGGAGGCGCGTATGGCTATTGCCATGGCGCGTGAAGGCGGCCTGGGAATTATCCATAAGAACATGACGATCGAGCAGCAAGCGAACGAGATTGATAAAGTAAAACGTTCTGAAAACGGTATTATTGTGGATCCTCTTTTTCTTTCTCCTGAACATACGTTAAAAGATGTGCAGGATTTGATGGAACGGTATCATATTTCTGGGGTGCCAATTACCCAGCAAGACCGTCTGGTAGGCATTTTAACCAACAGGGATTTGCGATTCGAAACTGACTTGTCCAAACGAATTGGCGAATGCATGACCCGGGAGCATTTGATTACCGCTCCTATGGGGACGTCTTTAGATGAGGCCAAGGAAATTTTGCGCAAGCATCGCATTGAAAAACTGCCGTTGGTGGATGAGAGAGGTCATTTAAAAGGCCTGATTACCATCAAAGATATTGAGAAGGCGCAGAAATACCCCAACTCTGCGAAAGACTCTAAAGGCCGTTTATTGGTCGGTGCAGCAGTAGGCGTTGGTTCCGATATGCTGGATCGCGTGGCAGCTATTGTGGCAGCCAAAGTGGACGTTATTGTTGTAGATACGGCGCACGGTCATTCTCAAGGCGTTATCGAATCGGTTAAAACCATTAAAAAAGCCTACCCTGATGTGGATTTGATTGCAGGTAATGTGGCTACGGAAGAAGCTACGAGAGCCTTATTTGAAGCTGGCGTAGATGCAGTCAAAGTTGGTATTGGACCTGGCTCCATCTGTACGACCCGCGTAATTGCAGGTATCGGCGTGCCTCAAATTACGGCGGTATATGAATGTGCTAAAGCAGCGGCGGAATTTGGCTTGCCGATTATTGCCGATGGCGGTATTAAATATTCTGGAGATGTCGTAAAAGCCTTGGCTGCTGGCGCTAATGTAGTTATGGTGGGGAACTTACTGGCCGGAACCGAGGAAAGCCCCGGCGAAACCATTATCTATCAAGGCCGGAGCTACAAGGTATACCGCGGCATGGGCTCGTTGGGCGCTATGGCCAAGGGTAGTAAGGATCGTTATTTTCAGGAAAATATGGATAAATTGGTACCGGAAGGCATTGAAGGACGTGTTCCTTATAAAGGACCTGTTTCGGAGACCATGTTCCAAATGGTTGGCGGACTTCGAGCTGGCATGGGCTATTGCGGTGTGAAAAACATTGAAGCATTGCGTACGGAAACGAAATTTATCCGTATTACCAGCGCTGGTCTCAAAGAAAGCCATCCGCATGATGTCAATATTACCAAGGAAGCTCCGAACTACAGTCTATAAAAAAATCCGCTTTCTCTCTAAGAAGAGAGAAAGCGGATTTTTTATTTTTTACCAGGCTGCCGGTGTTTGCGTGTTGACTACGCGAAACTCATAGCCTTGGGCTTTTAAAGCTTGAATAATACCTGGCAGGGCGCGGACGGTTTCAATATGTCCGGGACCGTCGTGCATAAGTACAATCGCGTGACTTTGTAAAAAGGTTTGCTTCATTTGGGTTAATACATTTCCTTCAATTGCTGCAGCCTTGGCGGCTGAAGCATCGCCGGAGGAAACATTCCAGCCAACTTCAATATAGCCATTTTGTTTGAGCAAATCCCAGTAACCTTTGTTGAAGCTCCCTGTAGAACCTCCAGGAGCTCTGGAAATGCGAGGGCGGCAAAGAAGAATGGATTTAAGAAGCTCATCGGTATGGTTTAGTTGCGCTACATAACTTTGAGGCGATTGGTAGAGATTTTTATAAATGTGGTCATAGGTATGATTGCCTATGGCATGACCTTCGGCAAAAAGACGTTTTACTAAATCAGGATGTTTTTCGATTTGCGTACCTACTAAAAAAAAGGTGGCTTTTATCTGTTCTTTTTTCAAGATATCTAGAACCACTGGCGTATTTTGCGGGTCAGGACCGTCATCAAAGGTAAGATATACTACTTTTGCGGCTTTATAAGGCTGCGGAGTTGGAAGGTTGAGGGGGAGGTTGGCCCGTAAGCGTTCATTAATAAGGTAAGAGTCATATAAAGGGCGACCTTCTTCCGCTAATGGTTCATCCCCAGGGTGTTCGGGTAACATGAAAATAGCGGGTGAACGATTGCTTTGGGAAAGCGTCGACGCTGGATCTTCTGCTGTAACCGGAACGTCCCAGAGTTGAATCGCCCAAGTAATTAGAGGAAAAGAGGCGCAAAGTAAAATGGCGCTGAAGAGAGAGAGGGCGAAGGCGCGGCGCGAAAAAACAAAACGGGGGGGCTTCATGATAAACAAGACTCCTTTTTGTATAGGGATTTGAATTTTTGACAACTTATTCAGTTCGTATTCTAGCACAGTAAAACGAGCTTGTTAAGAGGGGACAGGATTTTGCGTTCCCGGAGAAAGTAGGATATAATATTGATTTAGCGACAACTAGTTAGGGTTGAATGAAGGAGGAATGGCGTGTTTTCGTTAGATGCCGATTTGATTTTTCGTGTGCCGGCTCTTTTGATTGCTCTAACCGTGCATGAATATGCTCATGCGAGAGCAGCTGTGGCTATGGGGGACGATACTCCTCGCCAACTTGGCAGAGTAACTTTGAATCCGCTAGCTCATTTGGATCCGGTCGGTTTGTTAATGCTTTGGCTGACGCAGTTTGGATGGGCCAAGCCGGTACCGGTCAATCCCAATCGCTTTCACTCGTATCGCAGCGGCATGATCTGGGTTTCTTTGGCGGGTCCTCTCAGCAATGCGTTGATGGCATTGGTTGCGGCGATTTCTTTAGGCGCTTGCAAAGTATGGGGGATCGGAATTCCCGAGGTGTGGAAAGTGCTAGCTTGGACAAGAGATTATAATATTATTTTGGCTATTTTTAACTTGCTGCCTATTCCACCGTTGGATGGCTCCAAGGTAATTAGCGTATTTTTGCCTTGGAAATACGCTGAATTATATGAACGGATTATTCCGTATAGCCCGGTAGTTCTTATTGCTTTAGTATATATTGGGGTTATCGGTACGATTGTATATCCGTTTCAAATTGCGTTATATCTTGCCATTCAAACAATTGTTGGCATTTTATTTTTTTAGGAGGGTTTCAACATGACAGTAAAAGGGCGCATTTTCAGCGGTATGCAGCCGTCTGGAAATTTTCATCTTGGAAACTATTTAGGAGCGTTGGAAAATTGGGTCAAACTGCAAGAGCAATATGAGTGTTTTTTTTGTGTTGTAGACTGGCATGCATTGACTTCGACTTTTGAGAATACAGAAGCCCTGCCGCAACGGACGTACGAAATGGCGTTGAACTGGCTGAGCGCTGGCCTAGACCCGGAGAAAAATACTATTTTCATTCAATCTCAGGTAAAAGAGCATGCTGAGCTTCATCTGCTGCTTTCGATGATGACGCCCTTGTCTTGGCTGGAGAGGGTGCCTACTTATAAAGATAAGCTGGCTCAATTGGGCAGCCAAGGGAAAGATATCAACACGTACGGCTTTTTGGGATACCCGGAATTGATGACGGCGGATATAGCTTTGTACAAAGCGGATACGGTTCCGGTGGGGATTGATCAGTTGCCTCATTTGGAGTTGACGAGGGAGATTGTACGTCGCTTCAATAATCTTTATGGACAGGAAGTTTTTGTGGAACCTAAGGAAATGCTAAGCCAGGCTTCGTTGCTGCCGGGCTTAGACGGACGTAAAATGAGCAAATCCTATGGTAATGAAATTCCATTTGCCGCCAGCGAAAAGGAGATTCGTGAAAAAGTGCGGCAAATGGTAACCGATCCGCAACGGGTACGGCGCACTGATGTTGGAAATCCGGATGTTTGTCCGGTGTTTACATTCCACAAGGTGTTTTCACCAGCTGTGGCAGTGACAGAAATTGATCAAGAGTGCCGCAAAGCGGGAATTGGCTGCGTAGACTGCAAGAAATGTCTGGCGGATCATATGGTGAGCGCTTTAGCGCCGATCCATGAACGGAGAGTAGTTCTAGAGCAGCATCCGGAGCGCGTGCATGAAATTTTAGCTGCTGGCGCGGAGAAGGCCCGCAAAGTAGCCAACGAAACCATGCGCAGCGTTCGCGAAGTTATGCATTTGCCGAACTAAGCAAATGGAAGCATATCGCATCCGCTTAGAAGGTTTTGAAGGGCCGTTGGCTCTTCTGCTGCATTTGATTGAAAAGAGCAAACTGGATATATATAATATTCCGATTGCCGATGTGACGGTTCAATATCTGGCATACTTGCGCGAGATGGAAGAGTTCAACATGGAAATTGCCAGTGAATTTTTACTAATGGCCGCTACTTTATTGCAAATCAAGTCCAGACTTCTCTTGCCGGTAGCTGCTGTCGAGGAAGAGGAGGAAGAAGGGCTGGATCCTCGCAAGGAATTAGTGGATCGGCTATTGGAGTATCGGCGGTTTAAAATGCTGGCTCAACTATTAGGCGAACGTTGGCAGTTGAGGCAGGGCGTCTTTACTCGTCCGTCACAGCTGCCGGAGCCGGCTCGCCCGTTGCCTGCCGGTCTGACGCCGCAGCTTCTTTTGCAAGCGTTGACTGCGTTGTGGGAAAGCCGTCTGCCACAAACGCAGGCGGTCGTAGAACGAGAAGAAATTAGCATTCAGGATAAAATGGCCGATGTGGTACGTCTTTTACAAGAGCGCCGCTGCGTTCCTTTTGAAGATTTGCTGATTCGCAGTGGCTCGCGAGGAGAAGTAATCGCTTCCTTTTTAGCGGTTTTGGAATTGGTTCGTTTACAGCGAGTGCGTGTGCAGCAGCTTCAGTCTTTTGGACCGATGGAAATCATTTTGTCTTGCGAGGAGGAACAGACTTGTTTTATCAGCATTTAAAGGCGCCGTTGGAAGCGCTCTTGTTTGCCCACGGAAAACCTGTAGCTGTTTCAGTTCTCGCGGAAGTGCTGCAAGTGGAGGAAGAACATATTCAGTTACTGCTGGCGGAAATGCAGGAAGAATATGGCCGTAGCGAACGGGGCATTATGCTTTATGAAGTAGCAGGGGGCTTTCAATTAGGCACAAAAGAAGAATGGGCTTCGCTGATTACCGCGTTGGCTGGGGCTCGCGAAAGCAAGTTGTCGGCGCCGGCGTTGGAAACATTGGCCATTATTGCCTTTAAACAGCCTGTAACGAAGCAAGAAATGGAAGAAATTCGCGGGGTTCGTATTGACAAAGTGCTTACGCAATTAGTAGAGCGAGGCTTGATTCGGGAAGTGGGCAGAAAAGAATCATTGGGACGCCCTATTTTATACGGGACGACTGAAGACTTTTTGGAATGCTTTGGCCTTCGTGATTTACAACAATTACCTGATTTGCAGAATTTACTACCGAATGAAACAACCAATACCGATGAAAAAAATGAAGGTTAGGAGTTTCGGATTTTCATGGCGCGAAAAACTCTCTGGTTATTTGTTTTTGCCAGTTTTTTTTATACTTTAATGGCTGATTCCGTGCAAGCAGCGCCGGCAGTGACGGCGAAGGCCGCTATTGTCATGGATGCAACGACAGGGGAAGTCCTGTACGCCAAAGATGCGGAAAGTCGCCGCTATCCAGCTAGTACGACCAAGATGATGACTTTGCTGGTGGCTCTTGAAAAAGGACGACTTGACGAGTGGATTGTTGCAAGTAAGGCGGCGCACGAAACGGAAGGATCGTCGTTGTATCTGGAAACTGGAGAAAAGCAAAAACTTTTAGATCTTTTATATGGCATTATGCTGGTTTCAGGCAATGATGCTACCGTGGCTGTTGCGGAACACATTGCCGGTTCGGTGCCGGCTTATGCTCGTTTAATGACGCAAAAAGCGTTAGAAATCGGCGCTGTAAATACGCATTTTGCCAATTCCAGCGGGCTGCCGGACCCTAATCATTATTCGACAGCCCATGATTTGGCCCGGATTGCTGCGTATGGATATCGAACGCAGCCGTTGTTTGCCGAGATTGTTTCTTCGAAACGACGGGTCATGCCTTGGCCAGGCAAAGGATATGATCGGGAAATTTTCAATGAAAATAGAATGCTTTGGTTATATCCTGGCGCTAATGGCGTTAAAACTGGTTATACAGACGCGGCAGGCCGCTGTTTGGTATCCGCGGCGAAACGCAACGGGTTGCAATTGATTTCCGTAGTGCTAGACAGTGAACGTATGTGGGATGATTCTATTGCCCTATTGGATTACGGCTTTGGTGTTGTGAAAGCTAAATCGTTGCTGCAGAAAAATCAAAAAGTGGCGGATGTAGCTGTGTTAGATGGTTTGGAAAATCAAATTTCGTTATATGTTGCACAGGATATTGTTGTGCCGGAATCGCGTAATGGCGCTGGTAATACGTATCGTATTGCGGTGCAAAAACCAGATACTATTGTCGCTCCGGTGCGCAGAGGGGATACTATCGGCACGGTACGGATTTTGCGCGGAGATGAAGAGGTGGCTACGATACCGCTTCTGGCCGGACAAGATGTGGAGAGGCGATCCTTGTTTCGTTTAGCGGCGCTCTCGGCGGAAGATGTGTGGGCTTGGGTAAAAGTGGCCTTTGCCCGGCTATTGTCGGAGGGAAGACGGGCCTAGAATACGGCTGTCTTGGGAAAAGTAAGGAGGCGGAAATGCAGGAACGCTTGCAGAAAATATTGAGTCATGCCGGAGTGGCTTCACGCCGCGAGGCGGAGCGCTTAATTAGTGAAGGGCATGTAAAGGTGAACGGAAAGGTTGTAACCGAACTGGGAAGCAAAGTGGATGCGGGTAAAGACCGTATTCAGGTAGATGGTCGTCTGATAGCGAAAGAAAAATTGGTGTATTTACTGTTGTATAAGCCAAAGGGCTGCGTGACAACGTCTAAAGATCCGGAAGGGCGCCAAACCGTCTTGGACTTATTAGATGGAATTGACGCTCGCGTATATCCTGTAGGACGGCTGGACTATCATACGGAAGGTCTGTTATTGTTGACGAACGACGGCGAATTGACGCATGCTTTGATTCACCCCCGGCATCAGGTGGAAAAGGAATACTTGGTGCAGGTGAAAGGCGTTCCTTCCGAAGAAAAGCTGGATCGCTTGCGGGCTGGTATTCGCTTGGAAGACGGCGTAACTGCTCCCGTGGAAGTGCGGCTGCAAGAGGTTTTGCGTGAAAAAAATCGTTCCGTACTGACCGTGGTGCTGCGTGAAGGACGTAATCGACAGGTGCGCAGGATGTTTGACGCCATCGGCTTTCCGGTATGGTCCTTAAAACGAATTCGTTTTGCCTTTTTGACGCTACAAGGCGTGCGCCGAGGAAAATGGCGCCATTTGACAGCGGAAGAAGTAGCCGGTTTGTATCAGTTTAAACCAGAGTAGATAGTGAGAGACCCTGTAATAGGGTCTTTCTTGATATAGCGAAGTAGAAGCAGCAACATAGTTCAAAAAATAGATGACGTCGGTTTTACATCGATGAAAGGATAGAAAACCATGGAAGAACGAAAGAAAATTGCCGTTATTGGCGCTGGCGCGGCGGGCCTTATGGCCGCTTTGGCGGCTGCCGAAGCGGGAGCTGTAGTGACGATATACGAAAAAATGGGCCGTCCCGGAAGAAAAATAGGCATTACCGGCAAAGGCCGCTGTAACGTGACCTATGTCGGAGACCGGGAGCGGTTTCTCAAGAATATGGTAGGAAACGGTAAGTTTCTTTATAGCGCATGGAGCGCCTTGAATAATGACGCTTTACGAGAAATACTGCGCAGCGCCGGGGTAGAGACAAAGGAGGAACGCGGTGGCAGAGTTTTTCCGGTTAGTGAGAAGGCAGCCGATGTTGTGGCTGCTTTTGAGCATACCTTACGTCGTCTTGGCGTGGTTTTTCATTTTAAAACGCCTGTGCAGGGATTATGGCAAGAGGGCGAGCGGCTTTGCGGCGTTACGTTGACTGACGGCAGGCGAGAAAAGGCCGACGCTGTGATTTTAACGACCGGCGGCGCTTCTTATCCGGGAACAGGCAGTACTGGCGACGGCTATCGTATGGCTGAAGCGGTCGGACATTCGCTGTCGCCGCTGCAGCCAGCGCTGGTTCCATTGGAAGTGGAAGAAGAGTGGGTAAAAGAATTGATGGGTTTGTCGCTTCGCAATGTTGAAGCTTCGTTGTGGGTGGACGAGAAATGCGTGGCCGCTGAGTTCGGTGAAATGCTTTTCACTCACTTTGGCTTGTCAGGACCTATCATTTTGACGTTGAGCCGCCAGGCTGTCATGGCTGTGGCCGCAGGCAGTTTTGTGGAAATACGCGTTAATCTGAAGCCGGCGTTGACAGCGGAGGTCTTGGATAAACGTCTGGCGCGCGATTTTGCTTTATTAGGCCGTAAAAAAGCGGTGCATTGTCTGGATGAACTGCTGCCGTCTTCGCTGCGACCGGTAGTGCTGGATTTGGCATTTATTAATACAGCGAAAGAGATTGGGCAATTGACGCGGGAGGAACGTCGGCGTTTGTTGGAGTTGCTGCAAGCGCTGCCTTTTACGGTGATAGGAGCGAGGCCGTTAGCGGAAGCTATTGTTACAGCGGGAGGCGTGTGCGTAAATGAGGTAGATCCGCGCAGCATGAAATCGAAAATTGTCGACGGTTTGTATTTGGCAGGGGAAGTACTGGATATTGACGGCAACACAGGCGGTTTTAATTTGCAGGCGGCCTTTTCTACCGGATATTTGGCGGGCCGAAGCGCGGCGCAATAAAAATGCAGGAAACCAGTCAATGAAAAAGGAAAATGCAAGGGATAGCGTGAATTTAAATTAGTATAGAAGCAGATTTGTGAAAACGTATCGGAGGGCTGGTCATGATCATATTTATGCAAATGCCTACTCCCGGGCAAGTGCAGCGAGTGTTGGAAAAATTGCACCAGTGCGGACTGGATGCCCAAGTTTGGCAGACAGGCGGACGGACGGTAGTTACGGCAATCGGGGAGAACGATGAGGTAGACGCCGAAGCTTTCGAACGCTTAGACGGCGTTGAAAAAGTAGTACAGACGAGAACTCCCTTCAAACTTGTAAGCCGTTCTTTTCAGGCGGAAAACAGTCTGATTCGTGTTGGCGAAGTCGTTTTTGGCGGCGAACAAGTGCCGGTTATTGCCGGTCCCTGCGCCGTGGAAAGCTATGAGCAGTTTGCGGAAACGGCTCGCCTAGTGAAAAATGCCGGTGCGGTGATGCTGCGCGGCGGAGCCTATAAGCCGAGAACATCGCCATATAGCTTTCAAGGCTTGGAAGAAGAAGGTTTGCGGATTTTGCGCGCTGTTTCCGATGAAGTGGGCTTGCCTGTAGTTTCGGAAGTAACCGATCCTAGAGCTGTGGAGACGGTTTGCAAGTATGTAGATATGCTGCAAATTGGCACGCGCAATATGCAAAATTTTGCGTTGCTGAAAGAAATTGCTCATGCGGATAAGCCAGTGCTTTTGAAGAGAGGCAGTTCAGCAACCATAGAAGAATGGCTCATGGCGGCGGAGTACATCATGGTCGGCGGCAATGACGCTATTGTCCTTTGTGAACGAGGCATCCGCACTTTTGAGCCATACACTCGCAATACCTTAGATTTAAGCGCCGTTCCCTTGGCTAAACATTTGACTCATTTGCCGGTGATTGCCGATCCCAGCCATGGCACTGGAAAATGGCGCCTTGTGACGCCTATGACTTTGGCTGCTGTAGCGGCCGGAGCGGATGGAGTTATTGTAGAAGTGCACCAGTGCCCGGAAGAGGCTGTCTCGGATGGATTTCAGTCCTTGACGCCGCAGAATTTTGAACAAATGATGCAGGCTTTGTCATCTATTGCCGCGGTAGTGGGCCGTAAAGGCTGAAGCAGATTATATTGAGGAGGATGTCTTATGACCCAGACACGTGTCATTCAACCAGTCAGTCAATGGCAAGGAACGATTGTTGCACCAGGAGATAAATCCATTTCTCATCGTTCGGTGATGCTGGCAGGCTTATCTGAGAGGCCTGTTCGTTTGAGTAACTTTCTGTATGCTGCGGACTGCCTTTCTACTGTGCGTTGCATGCGCGCCTTAGGGGTGAAGGTGGAAAAGGATGCCGATGGGGTACTGACGGTCAGCGGGAATGGACTTTACGGCCTGAAAGAGCCGGAGGATGTTCTGGACGCCGGAAATTCAGGGACTACCCTGCGTCTGTTAAGCGGTATTTTAGGAGCGCAGCCTTTTTTTAGCATTATTACTGGCGACGCTTCTTTACGTCAGCGCCCCATGGGACGGGTTGTCAAACCGCTTCGTATGATGGGCAGTCAATTAGCGGGCCGTCAGGAAGGCCGCAATATACCCATGGCTATTGGGCCTAATCCGACGCTAAAAGGGATCACCTATGATCTTCCCGTTGCTAGCGCTCAGGTAAAATCGGCCATTCTTCTGGCTGGCCTTTTCGCCGACTCTCCGACTACAGTAAGCGAACCGCATCGTTCACGGGATCATACAGAACGTTTGTTGGAGCTGTTTGGCGTAAAAGTGACGCGGCAAGGAAATGCGGTAACGGTGCAACCGGCGCAGGAATTGGAAGCGCCGCCGGCGATTGATATTGCTGGGGACATTAGTTCCGCGGCGTTTTGGATGGTTGCCGCCTCGATCGTTCCAGACAGCGAAGTGACGATTGAAAATGTGGGTTTGAATCCCACTCGAACCGGTATTTTGGATGTGCTTGAGCAGATGGGGGCGGATTTAACGGTCCTGAACCGCCGTCGCAGCGGTAATGAAGATATTGCAGATATTTTAGTGCGCTCTGCAGCACTAAAGGGATGTGAAATCGGCGGTGAAATTATGCCCCGACTGATTGACGAGATTCCTATTTTAGCGGTTGCCGCTATGTTTGCAAGTGGAAAAACCGTTATCAGCGGTGCAGAAGAACTGCGGGTAAAAGAAACAGACCGTTTGCATGCAGTAGCTTTGGAATTTGGGAAAATGGGCGCAGTGATCGAAGAAAAAGAGGACGGCTTGGTTATTGAAGGCGGTCATTCGCTGCATGGGGCAACTTGTTTCGCTCATCATGATCATCGGATTGCTATGTCCTTGGCTATTGCAGGCAGTGCGGCGCAGGGCGTTACTATTGAGGGGGCGGATTGCGTAGAAATATCCTATCCTGATTTTTATGAGGTGTTGGCAGGCTTTGCAAAGTAGCATGGCGCTGACCGGGAGGAGAGAACACGAGGCCATGGGGGAAAAAGTAGTTATTGCCATAGATGGGCCGGCGGGCGCCGGTAAGAGCACTGTTGCGAAAAAGGTAGCGCAACAGCTGGGTTATGTATATATAGATACTGGCGCTATGTATAGGGCGGTTGCCTGGAAAGCAACACAAGCTGGCATTAGCGCTGAGCAAGAAGAAGCATTGACGGTGCTGCTGGAAAACCTGCAACTGGAACTCTTGCCTGGGGAAGGCGCGGCGAAGGTTCTTGTGGATGGCGTAGATGTCAGCGAGGCCATACGCAGTCCTGAAATCAGCCGTTTGGTATCTATTTATGCTCAACAGCCTCAAGTTCGCAAGGCTCTTCTTGCCATGCAGCGGGAGATGGGGGCTGCTGGCGGCGTTGTTATGGACGGGCGAGATATTGGTACGGCCGTGTTTCCGCAAGCTGAAGTGAAGGTCTTTCTTACCGCATCTCTTCAAGAAAGGGCGCATCGTCGTTGGCTGGAATTGCAGGCCAAAGGAGAAGCAATAGAAGAATCTCTTGTTGCGGCTGAAATGGAGAGCAGAGACAAGCAGGATGAGCAGAGGGAACTGGCGCCGCTTGTGCAGGCGGCAGACGCCTATCTTTTGGATACCAGCGGTTTGAGTATTGACGACGTGGTAGGCAAAATTACAGGGCTTTGTCAAGTCTGCCGAGATGCGGGAAAGAAGGTCTGACTATGTATAGCCTAGTGCGTTTTTTTCTGTATTGGCTATTTCGGCTGGTCTTTCGTTGTCGCGTTTGCGGTACGGAAAACATTCCTGCTACTGGAGCCGTCATTATAGCTTCTAATCATATTGGCAATTTTGATCCGCCTTTAATCGGATGTCATATACCTCGGCGCATTTATTTTATGGCAAAAGAAGAATTATTTCGATTTCCGATTTTTGCGGATGTGATTCGTTGGTTAGGAGCCTTTCCGGTTAAACGGGGGAGTGCAGATCGTCAGGCAGTAAAGCGTATGCTGGAAATTCTGGTGGCCGGTCAGGTTCTAGGCGTATTTCCGGAAGGGACTCGGGGAAAAAACGGTGTTTTAGGCGAACCGGAACCGGGTATGGCGATGATGGCCCTAAAGACGGGAACCACGGTTGTACCTGTGGCCGTAACGGGAAGTGATTTTCGCGGCGGCGGTTGGCCCAAGTTTTCCGTGTCTTTCGGCAAGGCAATTCCTGTGGCGCGTACGAAACCGGACAAGGAAGCTGTTGATGATTTAAGTCAGCAAATTATGCGGGAAATTGGAATGCTCATGGCACAAAAAGAAAGTGAGTGAGTTACGGTGATGGAAGAAAGCTTGTCCGTAATTTTATTGCAGCGTATTGCGATTCTTTCTGTGATTGCGTACATCTTTTCTCATACCAGAGCTTTTCGCTATCTTTTTAAAGAAGAAACTACTTTGCGAGAGCAGTTTGTTTTGATGCTCTTCTTTTCAGCGTTGTCTGTTGGCGGAACTTATATGGGCGTTCCTGTGGAAGGAGCGCTAGTCAATGTACGAGATACGGGTGTTATTGTAGGAGGTCTGCTCTGCGGACCTCTTGTAGGCGGCGTTGCTGGTATTATCGGAGGTTTCCACCGTATTTTTATTGGCGGTTTTACGGCGGTAGAGTGCGGGATATCTACGATTTTAGCAGGATTTTTAGCTGGTTATATTCACTATCGCATGCGTCCGAGAACGCCGGAAGTGGTAACCGGCATGGTTACCAGTACGACGGTGGTTCTTTTTAGCATGGGCTTAATTTGGTTTTTGGCCAAACCGGATGCAGTAGCTCAGTCTTTGGTTATTCAAGCATTGCTTCCTATGGTTTTGGCTAATGGCTTAGGAATTGCGGCGTTTATGATTATTATTTATAATGCCCGTGAGCACCAGACTAAAATTGCCGCTATACAAACCCATAAAGCCCTGCACATTGCCAATTCTACGCTGCCTTACTTTCGGCAAGGCCTCAACCGCCTGTCTGCGGAAAAAGTTGCCACGACCGTGCGTTATATGACTGGCGCAGCAGCGGTAGCTATCACCAACCAGCATACCGTGCTGGCTCATGTTGGCTTGGGGGCGGATCATCACCCGGCAGGCGGGCCGATTGTTACTTCCGTGACGAAGGAATGCATCCAAAGCGGGCAGATTTTGACCGCTCGCAATGGACGGGAAATTGGCTGCAGCAATGCGGAATGTCCGTTGCATTCGGCCGTGTTGGTGCCTCTTTTGTGTCGGGAAAAAATCGTCGGCGCGTTTAAATTGTATTATAGCCGCGATGATGCCATGAACCAATTGGACATTGAATTTGCTCAAGGCTTGGGGCAAATCTTTAGCACGCAGCTGGAATTAGCGAATCTGCAGCAAATGTCGGAAATGGCCACCAAAGCGGAATTGAAGGCTTTGCAGGCGCAGGTCAATCCGCATTTTTTGTTTAATGCGCTGAATACTATTGTTTCTTTATGCCGGACCGATTCAGAGCAGGCTCGAACGTTGTTAATTGAACTGAGCGATTTTTTTCGGCGTACGCTGAAATCTTCCCGTGAATTTGTCAGCCTCCAAGAAGAATTGGAGCTAGTTGATTCCTATTTGGTGCTGGAAAAAGCGCGCTTTGGCCCGAGGTTAAAGGTGGAAAAAGAAATTGACGCCACTATGCTGGGAATACAGGTGCCTGCATTTATATTACAGCCTTTAGTGGAGAATGCTGTTAAACACGGTCTTTTAGCCAGGGAAAGCGGCGGCATGGTAGGACTGAACATTGCGCAGCGGGCAGGGCATATGGAAATTTGCGTATATGATGACGGTTTGGGAATTGAAGAAAAAGTAATGGAAAAAATTCTCCTATTAGGATATGGAAAAGGGACTGGCGTAGGCCTTACTAATGTTAATGAACGCTTGAAAGTACTATATGGCGCTTCTTATGCATTGAAGATGGAAAGTATCCCCGGAGAGGGCACGCGCATCTATTTGCGGATACCCGTCCATGCGAATGAAAGAGAGGAATATCATGCCTAATGAATGCAGACTGCGGGCATTTCTAGTGGATGACGAAATGCATGCGCGCAATGAGTTGGCTTACTTGCTTTCCCTTCACGAAGATGTTCAGGTTTGCGGCCAAGCGGCTGGTGTGACCGAGGGGCTTGCTGGCGTATCCAGAGAGAAGCCGGACGTCGTCTTTGTGGACGTGGAGATGCCAGGGCTTAGCGGTCTTTTGTTGGCGGAAGCTTTTGCCGATAAACCGGAAGCGCCGCTGCTGGTCTTTGCTACTGCTCATGAAGAATTTGCCGCCAGGGCGTTTGATCTGAATGCGTTAGACTACGTTTTGAAACCGTTTTCACAAAAACGGATTGGGCGCTGCCTGGATAAAGTGCGTACCGCCTGGAGAGAACGTCATAGTGATAATCGTTTTTGCCCTTCGCCTACCTATCTTAAAGAGAAGCTAGCTATTGACGATGGCGGAAAAACCGTATTAATCAATGCAGAGGATATTTTGCTGGTGCAGGCGGCAAACAATCAAGTGCGTATTCAAACAAAAGATAAAACCTATTCAGCCAGCTTTAGCTTGAATGAATTACAAGAACGGCTAGGCGAGGATAGCTTTTTTCGCAGTCATCGCAGTTACTTGGTGAATCTCCGCAAGGTGAAAGAAATTATCCCCTGGTTTAACGGAGCTTACAATATCATCCTGGAAGACCTGCCTAATGAAGAGATACCTGTAAGTAGGCAGCAGGCTGGTCCGCTCAAACGTATTTTTGGCTTGTAAGAGATAAAACCATTCGCAGGCCCAGGCGGTGCTTCACCCTTCATATACTGCATTTCACAGCGTATGTATTGTCGCGCATCCTATTCTTCTGTATGCTAAAAATAGGAAATTTATGAAATTCCTGTTTTTAGCAGAGAGGAGGGAGAGACAAACATAGGCTGTTTTCTTTTTGATTTTTAATATGAACAGGAGGGAAAAGTATGAATTCCGCTTTACTTCTCATTGTATCCGGCTGCTTATTTGTCTTGGCGTATCGCTATTATTCCGCATTTATTGCTGCTAAAGTTCTCATGCTTAATGACACGTACGTGACTCCTGCCTATCGCTGCAACGATGGACGCGAGTTTGTGCCTACGAACAAATGGGTACTCTTTGGTCATCATTTTGCTGCTATTGCTGGCGCAGGCCCCCTTGTAGGCCCTGTGTTGGCAGCCCAATATGGATGGGGCCCTGGCTTTGCTTGGATTCTTTTAGGATCCATTTTTGCAGGGGCTGTACATGACTTTATTATTCTCTTCGCGTCTATTCGTCATAATGGTCAGTCTTTGGCCGTTATCGCTCGTCGTGAAGTAGGACCACTTACCGGTATTACTACATCTCTTTCCATTTTCTTTATTATCATTGTGGCTTTGGCAGGCTTGGCTATGGTTGTTGTAAATGCTCTCTTTAAAAATCCTTGGGGCCTTTACACCTTGAGCATGACCATTCCGATCGCAGTCGTGATCGGTCTGTATATGTTCAAAATTTTCCCCGGCGCTATTCGTTCCGGCTCTATCATTGGCTTCTTGGCCGTATTAGGCGCTGTTTTCTCGGGAAGCTGGCTACTTCCTGGCGGACCGTTGGAAAGCTGGGCTGAAGCATTTAACTTAAGCAAACCGGCGTTGTCGATTGCTTTGCCTGTTTACGGCTTCTGTGCTGCTACGCTGCCTGTATGGCTGCTTTTAGCGCCTCGCGATTATTTGAGCTCCTATATGAAAATCGGCACCATTGGCGCTTTGGCGCTGGGTATTCTGGTTGTGCAGCCTACCGTTAATATTCCGTTCACAACTCCGTTTATCAACGGCGGCGGCCCGATCATTCCCGGACCGGTATGGCCCTATGTATTCATTACCATTGCTTGCGGCGCCATTTCCGGTTTCCACTCCCTGATTAGTTCTGGTACAACCCCGAAAATGATTGAAATTGAGACCCATGCTCGGGCTATTGGCTACGGCGGCATGGTGATGGAAGGCTTTGTTGCTATGATGGCTTTGATTTCCGCCGTAGTTATGATGCCTGGCGATTATCTGGCTATCAACAGCCCTGCGGCTGCGTACGCCAAAATAGCTGCGCAGTTCCCGACGGTAGAAATCAAACAGCTGTCCGCTTTGGTGGGTATGGATGTTATGCACCGTCCCGGCGGCGCCGTTTCCCTGGCCGTAGGCATGGCTCATATTTTCTCCAGCATCGGCGGCATGAAGCATCTGATGAGCTATTGGTATCAATTTGCTATCATGTTTGAAGCTCTCTTTATCCTGACTACGATCGACGCAGGCACTCGTGTAGCCCGCTACATTTTGCAGGATATCCTGGGAACCTATGTGTACGCTCCATTGAAAGAATCTCACTGGTGGCCTGGTATTCTCTTTACGAGCGCTCTTGTAAGCGTAATGTGGGGGTATCTGCTCTATAGCGGTGACGTAGGAACGATTTGGCCGCTCTTTGGCGTAGCCAATCAGCTTCTCGCCATTGTTGCCTTGGCCTTGGGAACGACGATCATTCTGAAAATCGCTCCGAAGAGCTATGCTTTAATTTCCTTTGTTCCTATGGTCTTCCTAGTTGTTACTGTTATTGCCGCAGGCATTATGAATGTCGGCATGTTCTTTAAAATGGGAAATCTCTTGGGCAACATTAACGGTACAGTAAGTATTGTCTTGATTATTTTGGTAGTTATTACGTTGATCGACTGCAGCCGCAAGTGGCTGGAATTGCTGAAGACCGATAAACCGGTCGGCATGAACACAGAAATTCAAAACTTCTGTGAATATGGCAAAACACAGCCGAATGTGACTCCCTGATATCTAATAAAAGGATAGAAGGGGAGCGGGACTCGAGACTGTCTTGAAGGCAGACTTGGGTCCCGCTTTTTCTTTTTTTTAAAAATAATGCAGTAAAAAAGGATTTCTCGTTCAGTCAGCGAATTTTATAAAAGTACCAGTATCGTTACTCGGGAGGTTCAAGTGTAACTTTATGAAAATAATAACAGCTGAACATTGTGGCTTTTGCTATGGTGTGCGAAGGGCCGTCGAGTTGGCGGAAAAATGCAAGGATACGAGCGGTCCGGTGGCGACATTGGGGCCGATCATTCATAATCCTCAAGTGGTAGAACGTTTACAAAAGCAAGGCGTCGGCGTGGCCGCTTCTTTAAATGAATTTTCGATGGGAACCGTCGTTATTCGTTCTCATGGCGTGGGCCCGAGCGTGTATCAGGAAGCGGAAAGCAAAGGATTGACTGTTGTTGACGCTACTTGCCCGCACGTGCAAAAAGCGCAGCAAGCGGCGGCGAGGTTTTTTCATGAAGGACGCCAAGTTATTATTATTGGCGAACATAGGCATCCGGAAGTGCAAAGTATTCTGGAATGGGCGCAGCGCCAGGCTAAAGTAGTGGAAAATAAGGAAGAAGCTGAGTCGTTGCCTGAATATGAAAAGATAGGCGTTGTTTCTCAAACAACTTTTGCGACCGATTTGTTTACAGAACTGGTTGCCATTGTATCGGCTAAGTCAACAGATGCCGTAGTAGACAGGACGATCTGTGCGGCAACGGAGCAACGCCAGCAAGCTGCATTACAGCTTGCTGCTCAAGCACAGGTGATTATCGTAGTAGGCGGCAAAAACAGCGCCAATACGAATCGTCTAGCCGACCTTTGCACCCGAGCGGGAACAAAGGTATATCATATAGAAACGGCGGAGGAATTACAACCGGCCTGGTTTATTGATGTGGAAACCGCAGGAGTTACCGCAGGAGCATCAACGCCGGATTGGATTATTGAGGAGGTTTGTAGGAAAATGCAGGATTTTAACGAAATGTTGGCCCAAACAGCGGAAAAAATTGAACGGGGCATGGTGATTAAAGGAACTGTCGTAGGAATTCGCCGTGATGAGGTGTTTGTTGATATCGGCTATAAGGCGGAAGGTGTTATTCCTTTGAAAGAATTGGCGTATCCCGCCCCGGATCAAGCTTCAGACGTAGTGAAAGACGGCGAAGAAATTGATGTTTACGTTTTGAATGCAGATAATGAGGACGGCCAAGTATTGCTGTCTAAGCGTCGTGCGGATGAACAGGTTGCCTGGAACCGTCTGGAGGAAGCAATGGAGCAAAAAAGCCCCTTGCAAGTTACGGTTACTGCCGAGGTAAAAGGCGGTCTTTCGGTAGCAGTATTTGGTATTCGAGGCTTTATTCCCGCGTCTCATATTGATCTGCGCTTTGTGGGTAATCTAAGTGAATATATCGGACAGACGATTCAGGTTGTGCCGATTGAGATCGAACGGGGCAAAAAGCGTATTGTCTTATCTCGAAAAATGATTTTGGAAAACGAACGCAAACAAAAAGAAGAAGAAATTTACGGTTCAATCGAACCGAATCAGGTTGTGCACGGTGTTGTGCGCCGCCTTACTGACTTCGGCGCTTTTGTCGATATTGGCGGTGTTGACGGGTTGATTCATATTTCGGATTTGTCCTGGCATCATGTTAAATCGCCCCAAGAAGTTGTGCAGGTAGGCGATGAAGTGGATGTCTTGGTACTCAAAGTGGATGCGGCGGCCAAACGGATTTCTCTAAGCCTCAAACAAACGCAGCGCGATCCCTGGATGGATGCGGTGGAAGAATTACAGGAAGGCATGCTGGTAAAGGGCGTTGTGACTAAATTGATGCCTTTTGGCGCTTTCGTAAAAATTCATGGCGACATCGAAGGTCTTGTGCATATTTCAGAAATGGCGGAACAACGCGTCAACAAGCCGGAAGAGGTTGTTTCCATTGGACAAGAAGTGGTTGTAAAAGTGATTCGCGTGGAAAAAGAGCAGAAACGGATCGGTCTTAGCATTTCCCAGGCGCAGCAAGAAACAGAGCGGGCGGAATTCAGCTCCTTTATCGATACGCAAGCAGAACCGGCGCAAGCGACTATCGGCGAACGTTTAGCCGCTGAAGAAGAGAAATAAGATGCAATCTGCCAGGCAGTCGCGCAAAATGGACCATGTGCGCTGTGCGCTGGAATTGTTAGATGGACCGGCGAAAAATGGGTTTCAGGATGTGCAGTTGCTGCATCATTGTCTTCCGGATTTGGCAGTGACTGACATTTCTCTTGCTGCGTCCGTAGGAAAACAAACATTGATCCACCCTTTAATTATCAATGCGCTTACAGGCGGCGCTCAGGATGTGGCGCAGTTGAATGAGCGTCTGGCGGTATTAGCGAGAGAAACTCAAAGCGTTTTGGCTGTGGGCTCGCAGTATGCCGCGGTGGAGGAACCTGAGCTTGCAGAAACTTTTCGCGTTGTGCGGCGGCATTTGCCTTCGGGAGCGGTGTGGGCCAATTTGGGAGCGCATGCCACGCCGGAGCAAGCGGTTATGGCGGTTGATATGCTGGATGCCTCGGCTTTGCAGTTGCATCTCAATGTCGCACAGGAACTGTTTATGGCGGAGGGGGATCGTGATTTCCGCGGCTACCGGGATAATATTGCTGCTATTTGCAGCGCCGTCTCGGTCCCTGTGATTGTTAAGGAAGTAGGCTGCGGCATGCAGCGAGAAGCGGCAGAAACCCTTCTTTCCTGTGGCGTGGCAGTCTTGGATGTGGGTGGCTGCGGCGGTACGAATTTCATTGCCATTGAAGCCGAACGCAAAAATGAGTTTTTAGCTGAAGATCTTTTGGCCTGGGGCATACCAACAGCGTGTTCGCTGTTGGAAACTGGCAGCGTAGTGCAGCGGCAAGGGGCGTCTTTGATTGCTTCAGGAGGCGTGCGAACGGCGTTGGAAATTGTAAAAGCGTTGGCCTTGGGGGCTGATGCGGTCGCATTAGCGGCGCCGGCACTGCGGTTAGTTTGGTCTGGCGATTTGAAAGCTGCTGTCGAACAGTGGCAGGCTTTATTAATGCAGGTTCGGGCCATACTACTTCTGTCTGGCTGCAGTTGTATTGAAGAACTGCAGAAGGCTCCGTTGGTTTTAACAGGTCTGGTCGAGTCTTGGAGTCGACAGCGCGGTTTAACGCGACGCTTTTTCTAAAGGGATACAGGCGCCGGCCACGGAAGTGGCCGGCTTTCTTGTCTTTGCTTGAACAGATGTGTTAAGATGAAATGAAGAATCACTGTACAGGAGGGCAAATTCAGTTGGATGACGTGCAAAGCTCGATGGATCATAGAGGGGTTTCACTGCAAAAAGTAGGGGTCAAAGGGGTTCGTTTGCCTTTTTCTATTCGAACAAAGGCCGGAGGATTTCAGCATGTTGTCGCTACCATTGATGCGGCAGTGGATTTGCCTCATGACTATAAAGGTACTCATATGAGCCGGTTCCTAGAAGTATTGGATGCCTGGCGCAATAAGCCGGTTTCTATGGTGGAACTGGAGGACATGGCAAAAGATATTTGTGTTAGACTGCAAGCAGGCCGGGCGCATGTGAGTTTTTCGTTTATCTATTTTATTGAAAAAGCGGCGCCGGTGAGCGGTATTCGCAGTTTGGTTGATTATAATTGTTCTTTTGAAGCGGCTTATGATGAAGATGGAACGTTCGATTTTATTATTTCCGTGGAAGTTCCTTTTACGTCTTTGTGCCCGTGCAGCAAGGAAATCTCACGTTATGGCGCGCATAATCAGCGAGGCATGATGCGCGCTCGTTTGCGTTGCCGTCCGGGAGTGCTGCATTGGTTGGAGGACCTTGTGGCGTCTATGGAAGCGCAAGGAAGCGCGCCTGTGTATTCGTTGCTCAAGCGACAGGATGAAAAATTTGTTACCGAGCAAGCTTATGAAAACCCTAAATTTGTTGAAGATGTAATTCGTGATTTGATTTTGCTGTTTCGCGGCCTAAAGGGCGTACGTTGGTTTGCGATTGAATGTGAAAACTTTGAGTCCATTCACAATCACAGCGCTTATGCCGCACATAGCGAATGGGTAGAAGGAGCGACTGGAAAATGAAACAGGGCCAAGGCGCTTTAGTGGTTTTCAGCGGCGGACAAGACAGCACTACTTGCTTGTTTTGGGCGTTGGAGCGATTTGAGCGGGTGGAAGCGGTTACCTTTGATTACGGGCAAAGGCATAGCAGTGAAATTGAGCATGCGCGGCAGATCGCCGCAGAGCTTGGCGTGCAGCATACGGTGTTGGATATGGCGCTGCTGAATCAACTGGCTCCGAATGCATTGACTCGTACGGATATTCCTGTTTCAGAGGGAGAAGAAGGCGCACTTCCTTCTACCTTTGTTCCCGGGCGTAATCTGCTGTTTCTGTCATTTGCAGCTGTTTTGGCGAAAGGACATGGTTTGCGTCATCTTGTTACTGGTGTTTGCGAGACTGATTTTAGCGGCTATCCAGACTGTCGGGATATTTTTATTAAATCACTAAATGTTACTTTGAATTTAGCCATGGCGGAGGAGTTTGTCTTGCATACGCCGCTGATGTGGCTGGATAAGGCGCAAACTTGGGAGCTGGCGGATCAAATGGGAAAACTGGAGTATATTGCTGAAAAAACGGTGACTTGTTACCAGGGGATTCCTGGCGCTGGCTGCGGCGAGTGTCCGTCTTGCATTTTGCGGGCTAAAGGACTTGCTACCTATCTGCAGCAACGCCGGTCCGGGGGCAAATTATGAATTATCCGGTGTTAGAATTATTCAGTAGCATTCAAGGGGAAGGCTACTATCAGGGGACGCTGGCGTCTTTTGTACGTCTGGGCGGCTGCAATCTTCGCTGCAGTTGGTGTGATACGGCTCATTCGCAAACGGCGGCAGAAGCCAAGGATATGGACATTGCAGACATTCTTTTGCAATTGCCGCGCGATGTACGGCGCGTCATTATTACCGGAGGCGAGCCGACGCTGCATGATTTAGGCCCTTTAGCAGCGGCGCTGCATGCGCGTGGACATGAAGTAGCGCTGGAAACGAATGGCACTCAAGAAGTTCCGGCTGAGTGGGGAATTGACTGGATTGCTGTTTCGCCTAAGCCGGATGCTGCATACGGCGTGCGCTGTCGTGCGGATGAACTGAAATACGTAGTGGATGAGCGGCTACAGGCGGAGCACATTCAAGACTCTTTGGTCCCGGAGGGACGGGTGTATTTACAGGTTGAGGGCGGCAGGCCAGCATCGGCTTTACGGGCCTTAGAATTGGTGCGTGCTAACCCTGGAAAACTGTGGCGCGTAGGCGTGCAGCTCCATCGGGTGCTACAGGTTCCTTAAGGCGGCTAACGCAATCAGGCGGTAATTAGAGGCGGTGAAAGCATTGGAAGAAAAGCGGGCGTTAAGTAATGCGGACGGCAGCAAAGTATTTAAGGCCGCTCGGGACATTCCTTCCGGTTTAAGCGGCGGCGATGCGTGGACGCCAGATTTGCATCTGGCTTTATATAGAACAGCACAGCTTGGGGCTGAGGGGCAGATTTATGAGGCCGTTGTTCATAACGGAACCCGCAGTTCGATTCATAGGCTTGATAGCTTTTACTCATTTTGGACGTTTTGGCCGCAGGTGGTTAACGCTGCGCTGCTGGACGAGTATCGTCTGTTGGCTGGGAATGAAGCCGTTTTGCGAAGGCAGTTTCACCGGCCAGAGAGCATTCATGGGATTAGTCATATGAAAAGAGTATTGCTGCATGCTTTTTTTCTGTCTTTTTTGGAGCAGTTGTCGGCAAAAGACCGGAAAGTACTGCTCTATGCAGCGGCGTTTCATGATATTGGACGCAGCCATGATGCGCTGTGCGAGCGGCATGGGGCGGACAGCATTGAAAAAATGCATAAACTTGTTACCTTGCAAGAGCAGTTAGAGCCGGAAGATTTGCGGGCGTTGCAGTTCGTTATGCAGTGGCATTGCATTGCAGACCAGCGAGGCCTAAGAGCGCTAAGCGAGATGCCGGTTGCTGAGCAGACTCGTATAAAAAGGCTTTTCTTCTTGTTTAAGGACTGTGACGCCTTGGACCGCGTACGCATTTTGGATTTGGATTTTAAGTATCTGCGCAGTCGCCGGGCTTGGCAATTGGCGCTTATAGCGTATCAGCTGTTGCATCATTTAGGCGAATTGGAGCAAGAATTTCTGCTTTAAGCGGAAACGTTAAACTAAAAAAGCCGCAGCAGGCGGCTTTTCTAGTTTGCAGCTGGACATACTAAATGAAGGAGATAACAATTTTTGTTAGTCGATTAAGATGAAAAAATTGATTATTACTGAAAAACCATCAGTAGCCAGAAATATCGCCGACGCCATTAATGCTAAAATCAGGAAAGATGGCTTTATTGAAGGCAACGACTATGTAATAACCTGGGCTTTTGGCCATTTGCTGCAGTTATATGATTTGAAAGATTATAATCTAGAGCTCAAAGGATGGAGATTAGAGTATTTTCCTTACATACCAAGCGAATTTAAATATAAAATAAAGTCTTCGGATCGGACTAAAGAGCAAATTGACGCCGGCGCCAAGAAGCAAGTTGATATTATTCACGCGTTGATTATGCGAGAAGATATAGACGGGATTATTGCGGCAACAGATGATGATCGCGAAGGTCAAATTATTTTTGATGAAATTGCACTATATTTGGATATAAAAAAGCCCATAGAACGCCTGCTGCTTAATGAATGGACAAACGATGAAGTAAAAAAAGGCTTGCAAAGCTTGCGCTCCAATACAGAAATGAGCTCGCTGCAAGATGCCGGATTTGGGCGACAACTGGCAGACTGGCTAATTGGGATTAACCTTACCTCGGTTGCTACCGTAAAATATCGCGCCGATGAATCGATCAAGGTTTTAAATATTGGGCGTGTCTTATTGCCGACTTTAAAGATCATTTATGATCGCGATAAAGAAATTGAAGCCTTTAAAGAATCCAGCTACTATAAATTGGTTTCCGAGTTTAAAACCAAGGAAGACAGCATCTTTGAAGGCGTATATCATGAAAATGAAAGTGAAAAATTTGAAACCAAAGATAAGCTGGAACTGTTGCAAAAAGAGTTGGCTGAAAAAACGGCGCGCATTACAAGTAAAAAAGTGGAATATAAAAAAGAATATGCCCCATACTTGTTTAATTTATCGAATTTGCAAGGCCATATTACCAGTAAATATAAAGGCTGGACTTCTGATAAAGTATTGAAGACAGCCCAAAGCTTATACGAAAATAAGTTGATTACCTATCCGAGAACAGCCAGTTCAGTATTAGATGAAAGCTTAATTGAAAAAGCGGAAAAAGTATTAAATGCACATAAAAAAGGGCTTCCCTTTGAAAAGGACATCGTTTTTCATACGTCCAAGCGAGTTTTTGACAGTAAAAAGGTTGAGAGCCATTCCGCCATTATGCCGACCTATGTTTTGCCACGGAATATGAATAGTGATGAAAAGATCGTTTATGAGGCAGTAGTAAATCGTTTTTTAGCACAGTTTATGCCTGTGGCAGAATATGAAGAGACGGAATTGGTTATTAAGATCGACAGTGAGCTGCTGGAAGGCGTTTTTCTAAGCAAGGGAAAAGTAGAATTAAACGATGGCTGGAAGAAAGTCGAAAAGGTAACTTCCAAAGAGATTACCTTGCCCCACGTAGAAGATGGTGATACTGTTTTTGTGCATAAAAGCAGCGTAAATGAAGTGAAGCGCAAGGCGCCTAAGTATCATTCGGAAAAAACGTTACTGCGCGAGATGGAAAATTGCGGCCGTAAATATAAAGAAGAAGATGCGGAAGAAATGATGCTTGCTATCTTGAGCGGCTTTAGCATCGGGACTCCTGCAACTAGAGCGGAAACCATCAAAAAACTAAAAGACGTCGGCTATATCGAAATCCGAGGGAAAAGCCTAGCTTGTACCGAATTAGGTAAAATGATGGTGGAAAAATTCCCAGTAAAAGAATTATTTGACTTAGAGTATACGGGAAAACTGGAAAAAACCCTAGCGGACATTGAGAAGAAAAAATTCAGCAAAGCTGATTTTATCAATATGATGATTGAGTTCGTGATAAAATCGGTTAATGATGTCAAAGACGCCGCTGGTTTTGGGGCCCATGCGATTATCCCGGAAGATGTTGAAGTACTAGGTTTGTGTCCGGAATGCAATAGCCCAGTGGTAGAGTCAGCGAAGGCGTTTGGCTGCAGCAACTGGAAAAACGGCTGTAAATTTACCATCTGGAAAGATGATAAATATATTGCGTCTTTTGAAAAGCAAGTATCACCCGAGATGGTTAAACTGCTATTGAAAAACGGAAGAGTTGGTTTTCGCGGTTTAAAAAGCAAGAAGGGGAATAAGTTTGCCGCCTATTTCTATTATGGCAAGGATCAAAACACAGGCAGATACAACTGGAAAATGGAATTCATTGATTGAAAAGAAGTATGGAACTAAAAGCCTCCAAGCTTGGAGGCCGTGATCGGATACCACTAGATAGGTGAATGAGGAAAAAAATTATCTAGTCTGGGGGATTTTATAGAGACTGGAATTTGTTTGAGACAGATATTGGCGAATTTAAGCAGGCTGTGAGGTATATCACAGCCTGCTTTCCTTTTTGCGGCTATACTAAGACCATAGAGAACAGCCATGCTGAAGGAGGTAGACAAGCTATGCAGCCTAAAGGTGCAAACTTGCAAAAAATAAGAGACGGGAAAAAAACCTATGCCGTGACGCCACATCTTCCGGGAGGTTTTGTCAAACCGGAGGTATTGCGGCGTTATGCGGAAGCGGCGGAGCAATTCGGCGGCGTACTGAAATTGACTTCGGCGCAGCGCATTATGATCACCGGTTTAAAGGCGGAGGATGTGGAAGGCGTATGGGAACTGCTGGGGATGCAGCCTGCCATGGGGTTTGCCAATTGCGTGCGCAGCATCAAAATGTGCCCAGGCGACACCTTTTGCAAGCGCGGCAAACAAGATGCCATTAAGCTGGGCATGGAGCTGGACAAGCGCTACCATAAAAAAGAAATGCCTTCGCGGATTAAGATAGGCGTAGCCGGCTGCCCTAACTCCTGCGCCGAGGTGCATGTGAAAGATGTGGGCTTCATCGGTACGGAAAGCGGCTGGGATGTGTATGTAGGCGGCTGCGCCGGAGCGCAGCCCAGGCTGGCGGATAAGCTGCTGGGATCGCTGAGTTTGGAAGAAGCCCTGCGGATCGCCGATGTCATTGTTTCGTTCTACAAGCAAAATGCCGAGGTAGAGCGTATGGGAGTTTTTATTGACCGCATTGGCTTTGGAAGTTTTCAAAAAGAAGTGTTGAGCCGCTTTTACGGGCAGCAGCCAGGTCCCGCAGAGCCAGAGCGTCCTCTGGCCAAGCAGCAGGCGCCTGCGCCGCTGTTAAACGGAAATCTGAAGCCGGGAGAATTGGTAAATGCGGAAACCGTTATCAGCGACATTCTGCAGGTATATCCGCACACGGTACCGGTTTTTCGCTCGTTTGGCTTGGGCTGCCTCGGGTGTCCGTCTTCGACAGGAGAGCCGCTGCAGCAAGCGGCCGCTATTCACGGTCTGCAGGTGGAAGAGCTGGTGGAAGCGCTAAACTGCAGCATTAAAGAAGAACAGAACAAATAGAACGGAGGATTTACTATGAGCTTATATTTAGGACCTATTCATTACTGGCTGTATCATAAAATTCGTATCTTAGTGGAGCGGGAACAATTGCTTTGGGAGTCGGCGTCCCAGTTTGACGCCGACGCGGCGGAAGAAGGACGAGAAATGGTTTGGCAGACCTATGGAGAGCCATTGCCGGATGAGGATTTGGCGGAGCTGATTGACGCGAGTAATATACATGGCTGGCTGCAGCGGCAAATTAATTTGGCCGAATTGCGTGAAGGCGCCGCTGTTAGAGAACTGCTGGCGCGCTTTGGAACTGCTGGACAGGAAATGATAAAAAATGTTTTTGCCGCTCAAGGGAAAACTTGCGGACTGGCAGCTCGCAAAGACGGACAGGAAGAAACCGACGCGTCGGCAGCATATGCGGCCTTTGCCGGCAAGGTGCTAAACGGCATGCCTTGTGATCGTTGGGACCGGCTGGAGCAGGAAGACAGCAAAGTGACCAGGTGGAGTAATACTGGCTGGATACAAGGAGCAAATTGGGGGAAAGCCGGCGCAGACAGCCAGTTTCTGACGCAGTGTCATGAGGTTTGGCATGCGGAATTTTTTAAAGCCTTAGCGCCTCAATTGCAATATACTATGAACATCCAGGGCGACTTGATCACGCGGCAGGTTAGCGCGTAGCGATAGAGAAAATTGTTTTCCACACTAAAAATCTGTTCTTTAATTTGTAGGTTTTTTGCAAAGCTTGTCGAATATAAATTAAATTCAAGTTGTCTTGAACGAATTTTGACAGGCAGGTGCAATACATGTATAGCTTTTCTTTGCATGATGATGAAAAAATCATAAAAAAAGATCATGCTAATTTTGATTCGGCGGCGGAAAAACTTCATGGCGCCTTATATTTGACTACAGAGCGCTTGGTCTTTGTAGGCTATGTAATGGGGATGGAGCACAAATATTTTAAAGAAGTTTCCTTAGAGGATCTCACGCAAGTTGCTACGGCTCGAAGCTTGGGTCTTATACCCAATGCGCTGGTCATAAAGACGGCTGAAAAGGAAAGCTTGCGTTTTGTTATCCGCCGCAGAAATGAATGGTATCAAGCCCTAATAGAGCGGTTGAATCCGGTTGACAGGGCTGGCGGCCTTGGAGTATAATCGAAACAATATCAACAATAGCAAAGACAAGGATATGGTTCAACGAGGGGCATGTCTGCAGAGAAAGAACGCCATTGGCTGTAAGCGTTCTGGCATGGTGCGCTGAACTACCGCCTTGGAGCTGCCGGTTTGAATAGAAGTAGAGCCGGCCGGCATAAGGAGCCGTTATTTTCCTAAACAAGCAGGGCCTTCGGGTCAAGCAGGGTGGAATCGCGAGCAATCCTCGTCCCTACATGGGACGGGGATTTTATTTTTGCAAGGAGGTTGTAAAAATGGTACAAGTAAAATTAAAAGACGGCAGCATTCGCGAGGTGGCTCAGGGTACGACTCTTGGCGAATTGGCGGAACAGCTCAGCCGTTCCTTAGCTAAAAAAGTACTGGTGGGTAAGGTAGACGGGCAAGTAAAGGATTTGGCCAGCAAGCTGCAGCAGGATGCGGCTGTAGAGCTGTTGACTTTTGATGAAGACGCAGGACGCGATGCCTTGCGTCACAGCGCTTCTCACGTACTGGCGCAAGCGGTCAAACGCTTATATGGCGACAAGAAAGTGAAAATCGCCATTGGACCGGCTATTGCTAATGGCTTTTATTATGATTTTGACGTTGAAGAACCATTCAGCACGGAAGATCTGGCGCGCATCCAAAAGGAAATGGAAAAAATCGTTAAAGAAGATCTGCCGATTTCACGTAAAGAAGTCAGTCGGGAAGAGGCTATCGCGTTATTCAACGAGCGCGGTGAAGACTATAAAGTGGAATTGATTCAGGATTTGCCGGCAGATGCGGTTATTTCCATGTACGAGCAGGGTGAATTTATCGACCTATGCGCAGGCCCTCACGTTTCGTCAACAGGTCGTCTAAAGGCTCTTCAATTGCAGTCGGTGGCCGGCGCATACTGGCGGGGCGATGAAAAACGGAAAATGCTGCAGCGTATTTACGGGACGGTATTTGAGAAGAAAGCGGATTTAGACGCCTACCTGTTAATGCTGGAGGAAGCGGCCAAACGGGATCACCGTAAACTGGGCAAAGAATTGGATTTATTCAGCATGCAAGACGAAGGACCTGGTTTTCCTTTCTTCCACCCGAATGGCATGGTGGTGCGCAATGAACTGGAAACGTTCTGGCGCAAAATGCACCGGAAATACGGTTACCAGGAAATCAGGACACCGATTATTTTGAATCAGAAATTATGGCAGCAGTCCGGACATTGGGATCATTATCGCGAAAACATGTACTTTACGGAGATTGACGGCGAAGGTTACGCGGTAAAACCCATGAACTGTCCTGGCGGCATTTTGGTATATCGCTCTCAGTATCATAGCTATCGCGATTTGCCGTTGCGTACCTGCGAACTGGGTCTTGTGCATCGTCATGAGATTTCCGGCGCTTTGCACGGCTTAATGCGTGTGCGCAGCTTTACTCAGGATGACGCGCATATTTTCATGCTGCCTTCGCAAATCAAAGAAGAAATTCAGGGCGTTATTGATTTGTTTAATGAAGTATATAGCACCTTTGGCCTTTCGTATCATGCCGAGTTGTCCACTCGTCCCGAGGATTCCATGGGTTCGGATGATGTTTGGGAAACGGCCACTAAGGCGCTTCAAGACGCTCTTGACGAACGAGGCATGGAATACAAGATTAATGAAGGCGACGGCGCTTTTTATGGTCCGAAAATTGACTTCCATCTGCGTGATTCCATTGGCCGGACCTGGCAGTGCGGCACCATTCAGTTGGACATGCTGATGCCGGAAAACTTTGATTTGAACTATATCGGCGAAGACGGCCAAAAGCATCGTCCAGTTATGATTCATCGTGTGGCTTATGGCAGCCTGGAGCGCTTCATTGGCATTCTGATTGAGCATTTTGCTGGCGCCTTCCCGGCTTGGCTGGCGCCAGTGCAGGTTAAAATTCTACCGATTACAGATCGCCATATGGACTATGCTAAAAAGGTTGCAAAAGAAATGTGGAATCAGGACATTCGCGTGGCCGTGGATGAGCGCAACGAGAAAATTGGCTATAAAATCAGAGAAGCGCAAATGCAAAAAATCCCCTATGTGCTGGTCGTGGGAGACAAGGAACTGGAAAATGGCACTGTGGCTGTGCGTAAACGGGGCGAAGGAGATTTGGGACCGCAGGCGACAGAGGCATTCACGGAGCAACTGTTAGCGGAAATTGCGGCGAAAAAATAAAACGTTATTGACAATGAAGAAAAATCATGGTATCTTAACAAAAGTGACTTAAAAGAAGAAGCCATCCGCTTCTCACCTTGCCACGCCATGGAGCAGTGAGCTAGGTTAGCAAACCCAAAGCTAAGGGTGTATTGCGGGTGGAGTGCAGACTCTACCCGCTTTCTTTTTTGTAAATGTATGCGGAGGTGAATGACAATTAGCAAAGAAAATTTGCGGATCAACGAAGAGATTCGGGTAAGAGAAGTGCGGGTAACTACCGCCGAAGGTGAACAGCTAGGCATCATGCAGGTGCGCGACGCCTTGCAGATGGCTATTGAGCAGAATCTCGACCTGGTAGAAGTTGCTCCGACGGCTCGTCCGCCGGTATGCCGCATCATGGACTATGGAAAGTTCAAGTATGAGCAGCAAAAAAGGGACAAAGAAGCCAAGAAAAAACAAAAAATCGTTACCATCAAAGAAGTCAAACTTCGTCCTAATATCGAAGACCACGACTTTGATGTTAAGAAAAAAAATGCCCTGCGTTTTCTAGAAGATGGTGACAAGGTCAAAGTGACCATCATGTTCCGCGGCCGGGAATTATCCCATCCGGAATTAGGGCGGGTTTTGCTTGTGCGTATGGCCAAGGAATTGGCTGATATTGCCAACGTAGAACGCGATCCGAAACTGGAAGGCAAGAACATGATTATGATTTTGAATCCCAAACAGCAGGGGTAAAACTGAAACAACAGCAAGGGGGAGCAAGTAATGCCGAAAATCAAAACTCGTAGAAGCGCTGCCAAACGTTTTCGTATCACCGCCAGCGGTGAATTCAAGCGCGCCAAAGCTTTTAAAAGCCATATCCTGGAATGCAAATCACCTAAGCGTAAACGCAATCTGCGCAAAGCTTCGCTGGTAAGCAAGTCCGACCACAAACGCGTACAGCTTATGCTGCCGAACGCATAATTAAAAAATATTTTAACGTACACTTTCTGGAGGGATTGAAATGCCGAGAGTAAAAAAAGGCGTTACTGCACATCGACGCCATAAAAAAATTCTAAAGCTGGCTAAAGGATACCGTGGTGCCCGCAGCAAGCAGTTTAAAAAAGCTAATGAATTAGTCATGAAAGCGTTGTTCTACGCTCGTCGTGACCGTCGCGCCAAAAAAGGCGAATTCCGTCGTCTGTGGATTGCCCGTATTAATGCGGCTGCTCGTATTAATGGCTTGTCCTACAGCAAATTGATCAATGGTTTGACTAAAGCTGGCGTAGAAGTAAACCGCAAAATGCTGGCCGACTTGGCTGTCAATGATCTGGCTGCTTTCAACCAGCTTGTTGAAACCGCTAAAGCCAAACTGTAAAATGAACTAGTGAAAAGCCGGCCTTTGGGCTGGCTTTTTTGTATACTCTACATTTATAATTTCACGCTTTTCGCGGTTGGATATAAATTGGAGGGGCATTGATAAAGAACCGCGAAATACACGAAAGACGCGAAAGGGTTTTATGAATCCCAATTATATCGGTTTCTTATTGAAGCAAAGAGAGTTTGAAAAAAATGAATTTTTCAAACTCTCTTTGCTTTTTGCGCAGGGGTTTTCGATTTGTATGGCGAAAAGAAAAAACATAATAAATAAACCCTGAAGGGAGAGTTGTGTCGTGGCTTTAGTAACAATGGCAGAACTTCTACAGGATGCGCGGCGGCGGCAATACGCAGTAGGGGGCTTTAATGTTTTTAATTTTGAAACCCTGGGAGCTGTGGTGGAAGTAGCGGAAGAATTAAAAACGCCCCTGGTTCTTGGAATTCCTGAACGGTTATTTAAGTTTGTCGACGCAGATTTGTTGGGAGCTGCTATGGTAAGGGCTGCTCACAAAGCAAGTGTTCCGGTGGCCTTGCATTTGGATCATAGTCATACGTACGAAGGGATTTTAAAAGCGGTACGTTGGGGATTTACTTCGGTCATGTTTGACGGTTCTAGGCTGACGTTTGAGGAAAACGTACGTCGTACAAAAGAAGTGGCCAAAATTGCTCATGCTTCCGGTTTAACCGTGGAAGGAGAACTTGGCTCTTTAGGCGGCGAGACGACTGCTGGATTGGAAGAGGCGGCGCAGTTTGCGCAAAAAACCCGTATTGACGCCTTGGCGGTAGGATGTGGCAATCATTTAGGCGCGATTGCGGATGCTTCGTTGGATTTTGAACGCCTTGGCTTGCTGCGTCAGATGGTGCAAATTCCCCTGGTCATGCATGGCGGGGCTGGTTTGCAGTCGGAAGAATATCGGCGTTTGATCCAAGCAGGTATTGCAAAAATTAATATTGCAACCGACACTTCGACGGTAGCGGCGGAACAGTTGAAAAAAGAACTGTCGCGGACGCCTCATATGAATTATGTGAACTTGATGGCGATTGTTAAAAAGGGCGTCAAGGAGTCGGTGCGCAAGTACATGCTGGCCTTTGAGTGCATCTCCAAGGCCAAAGCTATTTAATAATGAAATTTTAAGCAGGGGATTTCGAGGCAGTGCTTCGGGTTTCCCTGCTTTTTTAAGTTTTTCGCACCCTCTGGACGGGCAGTAAGGGAGTGCTTATAATGAATTGAGAAGAATATAGGCTGGAGTGGAGCGATCGTATTGAAAAATAGCACTCTTGGTTTGTTAAAAGAACGCAAATTGCAAGTGCAAGTTGAACACTTTGGTAAAGTAGAACAGTAGTTTAAATTAAGCAGCATAAATAGAGTCAAGAAAGTCTTCGAAAAGGTCGTCTGGAGTTCGATAACCGAGGCGCTTGCGTGGAAGAGCGTTTATTTCATCAGCAAAGCCCTTCACCTCTTCGGGAGTATACCTCTCTATAGACGTGCCTTTGGGAATGTACCTGCGCAAGAGACCGTTATGCCTTTCGTTTATGGCTCTCTCCCAAGACGAGTAAGGATGAGCAAAGAAAACTTTCGTGCCCCATTGCTGAACGTCTGCAAAGTCTTCAAATTCAGAACCGTTGTCGGTGGTGATTGTTTTGAAGATAGTACTGAACTGGTTGCCATATTCACTGTATAGTTGCCTCATGGCATTCATCACGGCCACGCTTGTTTTTCCGGGAATGTGAATGGCAAGATAATGGTCTGTGACGCGTTCGATCAGTGTCAAAACGACAGCTTCCTTGCCATTGCGCAGGCCGACCACTGTGTCGGCTTCCCAATGTCCTAACTCGGTGCGTTCCGCAACAATAGCGGGGCGCTCATCGATGCTACGGCCTTTCAGGCGTTTATGTTCATGGCTTTTGACCTTTCTGCGCTTGCGTTTAAGCAATTCCGGCACGTCAAAAAGTGATAGAGGCAAGTTGCCGGATGCCAGTTCGTTGTATAGCGTTTTGGTACACACCAGCTGCTCTTTAGGGAATTTGTTATGAAGCTTTGCATGGCCTACACAAGCATCTATGGACCACGTATGGCTGCGAACCATTTTTACTAGCCATTTAACAAAGGCCGAGCACTCCACTATACGATGCCTTTTCTTGCAGCGTGTTCGGTTAGCCTTGTAGACCGCATGACCTCGTTTAGCGTTGTATTCAGGCGCACGACCTCTGTTGCTTTTGCGCAGCGGCGTTCCCCGGCGCAGCTCGTTCATAACCGTACTTGGCGAGCAATTGATGGCTTGAGCGATCTTGCGTAATGAATAGCCCTGCTTATTTAGGTGCTGAATAGCACCTCGTTCTTCTTTCCCTAAGTGCTGGCCGCGCTTGCGTTCTGGCTCTTGTATGATATAATCATGGCAGTCCATAGTGATTGCCTCCTCGTTGGTGATGGTTGTGTGAGAACTCCATTCTACCATACGAGGAAAAGTCACCATGGACTTTTTTCTTAAGTGTTCAACTTCATTTTACAATCAACCTTT
>NZ_KB894604.1 GCF_000374545.1 Anaeromusa acidaminophila DSM 3853 | reverse complement strand
ACGCAAGTGGCTGCATAACCTGGGAGTTTCCACTGCTTACATTGAACCAGGCAGTCCATGGGAGAATGGCTTTTGCGAAAGTTTTAACAGTAAAATGCGAGATGAGTTTCTAAACCGAGAAATTTTTGATTCCATGGTTGAAGTAGATATATTAACGAAACGTTGGGTTTTGGAGTATAACACGATACGACCACATAGTTCCCTTGGATACAAGCCTCCAGCACCTCAAACCATAGTGTGCGTTGCTTAAACTAACTTGGTTTTTTGGACTAGTTTTCGGGGGCAGGGCACTGGCACTTAGCCAAATTGTCTCCATCTACCTTCCCATTGCCATTTACGCCACTATCCACGTATTCATCCCCATCGACCCCCGCACCTAATCTTAAACAAAAAGATGGCTACAACCCCTGCTAATTTCAAGGGTTATAGCCATTTTTCGCCGTTACCAGTGATACGGTTCTCCGTGGCTAATTTTAAGCACCAACCACTTTTTATCGCAAGTGTGTCCAAAGTGTGTCCAAAAGGCAAAAAAAGAAGGCCTACATCGCTGTAAGCCTTGATTTTATTGGGGTAAGAATGGTCGGAGCGACACGACTTGAACGTGCGACCTCTACCACCCCAAGGTAGCGCTCTACCAAGCTGAGCTACGCCCCGAGATTCCACGAAACATATTGTACCTTTCTATGCTAAGAAAGTCAATAGCAATCTCTTGATTCTGAGTAGTTTCCTGCTGTTTTTTATAACGTCAGCTCTTCCACCTGGCATCCCTGATGGTCAAGATCCAAAATCAGATAGCGCGAGGTAATATTAGCCTTGGCAAAGGCTTCTACCATGGCTTCGCCGATAGCTTCTTCCTTCTCTGTAGCAAACGCCATTAAGCAAGGACCAGCGCCGCTCAAAACAGCCCCTAGTGCCCCTTCACGGCGTGCAGCAGCCAGTACCCCTTCCATACCGGGAATCAAAGGCTGGCGATAAGGTTGATGCAAACGATCGCCAAAGCCAAGTCCTAATGATTCCGCATCGCCCGCTACCAATTTTGCTACCAGCCAGGCGGCACGGGAAACGTTATACACGGCATCTTGCAAAGGAACCGTTTGTGGAAGCACTTCTCTTGCTTTTTTTGTCGCCAAATGAAAATCAGGAATAGCCACCACCATGCGCAGAGGAATTTCAATCGGCAACTGCTGCGTATACGGATTTTGCCCGTCCATGATGCTGACGGTAACGCCGCCAAATAAGGCCGGAGCGACATTGTCAGGATGGCCTTCCATTTCCGTAGCCAAGGCCAGCAATTGTTGATCATTAAGCACTGAATTCTGCAATAAAGCATTCGCCGCCGCCAAGCCGCTAGCTATGGCAGCAGCGCTGCTGCCAAGGCCGCGAGACAAAGGAATACGGTTTGTCATCACGATTTCCAGGGCGGGAATGGATTCTCCTGCCATGGAAAAAACGCGCTTCAGCGCTTTATAAAACAAATTATCCTTACCTTTGGAAATAAAAGCTTCTCCCTCGCCCTGCACACACATAACCAGGCCGCTTTGGCCGTAGTGCGCTTTCACGGTTACCTCGTTATACAAAGTACACGCCATACCCAGACAATCAAATCCAGGTCCGCAGTTGGCCGTTGTCGCCGGAACCAACACGCGTATGTATTTTTGCATGGATACTGCCTCCTTGCCCCACCGTTAAAATCCAACGGGGCTGCCTAAGTTCGGCAGCCCCGCCTTACATTGTTTAATCCATAGCCACGCGAATTACGCTGCGCACTTCACTTACCACCGACATGCCGCGCATTGTACTAAGGGCCAGTTGCACACAAGAATCGGCCACTTCATACGTGATAACCGCCAATTCTGCACAGCCGTTAATCTTCCGCTTCTGAATGACCGAGTTTAAGCTAACCTGCTGGGCGCCAAAAGCGCCGGCAATGGCTGCCAATACCCCTGGCTGATCCTGAACCAGCAGGCGGATAAAATAAGGCGCCTTCGTCTCGCTAATCGGTTGGATGGGCCGCTCTTCAAAGCAAGTGCACAATATGCGTCCCGAAGCCCCGCGATATAGGTTTCGAGCTGCATCGATCACATCGCCTACTACCGCGCTGGCTGTAGGCATCTCACCTGCGCCACGGCCATAGAACATGGCTTCGCCAACAGCATCTCCGCGTACAAACACCGCATTATACACATCATGTACATTCGCTAAAGGATGACTGCTCGGCAAAAATGTCGGATGAACACGCACGCTGATGCGCCCTTCTTCTTCACGGGCAATGGCAAGCAGTTTAATAACATATCCCAGCTCCGAAGCATAGGCAATATCTTCACTGGAGATATTGGTAATCCCTTCTACATAGACATCATCAAAGGTAACCCGGGCGTTAAAGGCAATAGAAGCAAGAATCGCCAATTTACGCGCCGCATCAAGGCCGCCTACGTCCGCCGTCGGGTCCGCTTCCGCATACCCTTTTGCCTGCGCTTCAGCCAGCACATCTGCGAAATCTAGCCCTTCTTGGGTCATCTTGGTCAGCATGTAGTTGGTTGTCCCATTAACAATACCCATCACTTCATAAATGTGATTGCCTGCAAGGCATTGCTTCAAGGGCCGAATAATGGGAATACCACCGCCTACGCTGGCTTCAAATAAAAAGTCTACCTGCGCCTCTTCGGCAGCGGCAAAAAGCTCTTTGCCATGTTGAGCCACTACATCCTTATTAGCTGTCACCACATGCTTGCCAGCCTGCATGGCCCGCAGCATATAATCTTTAGCAGGCTCTTCGCCGCCCATGACTTCAATGACAATATCAATTTCGGGATCGTTTAAGATATCTTCTACTTTATCTGTGACCTGAACTGGCTGCGGCAAGGAACGTTCTTTATGCACATCACGCACCAGCACGGTTTTCAAAACAATGGGTTTCCCCACTTTATGCGCAATACTAGCGCCATTTTGACAAAGTACTTTGGCTACGCCGGTTCCAACCGTTCCCAGACCAAGCATGCCGACTTGAATACATTCTTTCATTTTACGTTTCCTCCCTCGGTCCTGCTCGGCCGCATTTTCCCTTAGCGTCTCTATCTCTTACTTTCTCAAACCTGACCTAAAATTTCGATACGTTTTACGCCGTCTACCATGCGTAATTTATCCATCAACGCTTCCAGATCGATCTTCAGATCTGCCGTTTCAATGGAAATGCTGGCATTAGCCACTCCCTGTAATGGGATACCTTGATTGATCGTCAATACGCTGCCACGCTCTCCTGCAATTGTATTAAGCACACGAGAAAGAACGCCTGATTTATGATCCAACAGCAGCGACAAGGTAATGATTTTCTCTTGGCTGGCTTCATAAAAAGGAAAAACATAATCTTTATACTTGTAATATGCGCTGCGGCTTAATTCCATTTTTTCCACCGCTTCATTGATAGTCCGCGCTTCGCCGCGTTTCAGCATATCCTTCACTTTAATGGTTTTCTTAATTGCCTCGGGTAAGATTTCTTCACGTACCAAATAAAAAACAGATTTTTGCTCTGCCAAAGCAAACCCCTCCATATCATTTTTAAAATATAAATATCTTTATATGGTAGACATTATACCATTGCCAACTCGAAAAAGACAAGTAAAATTCGTCATTTAACGTCTTATCTGCTATATTTATTCGTACTTTTTCCGATTAGCATCCACATCCAGTGTAATCAAAGCAGTATTCTGAAAATACATTTTCTACTTTTTAACAAAAACAACCGAGAACTGTTAGTAAAACAGTTCTCGGTTGTTACTCTCCTTCTGTCCCTTACAGGCTAGCAAGCAATTCTTGCACTTTTTGTAAATATTCCGTCTGCGGCACTAATAAAACCTGACCGTCACGACGACATTTGATTTCTACCATACCTTCCGCTAGCGCCTTAGGGCCAAGCGCGATCCGTACCGGGTAGCCAATCAGATCCGCATCTTTGAATTTAACGCCCGGCCGCTCATTGCGATCATCAAGAAGCACATCAATGCCAGCCGCTTTCAGCTCGCCGTAAATGCGTTCCGCTAGCTGCAGTTGCGCTTCGTCTTTAGTATTGATCGGCACAACCGCTACTTGAAACGGTGCAATCGCCGCCGGCCAAATAATGCCGTCAGCATCATTATTCTGCTCAATAGCAGCCGCCATGGTCCGACTGACGCCAATACCATAACATCCCATAACCATGGGTTTTTCCTTGCCGTTTTCATCCAGGAACGTCGCCTTCAGCGCTTCGCTATATTTAGTAAACAATTTAAATACCTGACCCACTTCAATGCCTCTGGCGGTTGCCAATGCACTGCCGCAATGCGGACAAGGCTCACCGGCTTTTACCATGCGCAGATCCGCAATCTGGTCCGGCTTAAAATCTCTCAAAGGCTCTACATGGAGCAAATGTTCATCAGGCTTATTAGCGCCGCATACAGCATCATGTAAATTCATCACACTGCTATCGGCAACAATAGTACATTTTCCGGCCAGTCCCACAGGACCTAAAAATCCAGCAACACTACCCAGTTCACGCTGAATATCCGCTTCATCCGCCAATTCGATTTGAATGGCGCCCACCAAGTTTTGAACCTTCACGTCGTTAATTTCATGATCACCACGCGCCAAGGCAACTACCAACCCATGTTCCGTGCGGAAGGCAATAGATTTGATGGTCTGCTCTGCAGGGACTTTCAAAAAGGCTGTCACTTCTTCAATAGAGCGCATGCCAGGCGTAGCCACCGGAGTCATATCTTGCGAAGAAGGTTCCGCGTTACTAGGCAGTATCTGACCTTCCGCCTTTTCCACATTGGCTGCATATTCGCAATCAGGGCAGAATACAATCGCCGCTTCGCCGGACTCGGCAATAACCATGAATTCATGCGTTCCAGTACCGCCAATAGCGCCGCCGTCCGCTTCTACCGCCCGGAACTTCAAGCCGCAACGGTTAAAAATGCGCGTATACGCATCATACATTTTGCGATAACTAACTTCCAATCCAGCTTCATCACGGTCAAAGGAGTACAAATCTTTCATAATGAATTCGCGGCCTCGCATCAAGCCAAAACGCGGTCGAATTTCATCACGATATTTGTTTTGAATTTGATAAAGCATTAACGGGAGCTGACGATAAGAACGAACTTCGGAGCGAACCAATGTGGTAATCATTTCTTCGTGGGTAGGACCTAAGCAAAAATTACGGCCATGTCGGTCATGGAGACGAAACATTTCATCGCCGTACACATCCCACCGGCCTGTTTCCTGCCACAACTCCGCAGGTTGAATGATTGGCATCAGCAGTTCCTGGCCGCCAGCTTCATCCATTTCCTCTCGGACAATGGCCTCAATCTTTTTTAAAACCCGCCAGGTAAGAGGTAAATAGTTATAAATACCGCCAGCCGCTTTCCGCAGCATACCGGCGCGCAGCATCAGCTGATGGCTGACAACTTCAGCCTCCGCCGGAACTTCTCGCAACGTCGGGGCAAATAATTTAGATGCACGCATAATTAGGGTTCCTCCTTCAGCAATTGTTCCAATTCTTCCAAGAATGCTTTCATTAGTTCCGCTTCCGCGACCTTGCGTACAATCACGCCTTTACGGAAAATAAGGCCTTCCCCTTTGCCGCCGGCAAGACCGATATCCGCTTCGCGGGCTTCACCAGGTCCATTGACAGCGCAACCCATAACCGCTACTTTTAGAGGCTGTTTGATTTGCTTCAAATGTTCTTCTACGGTTTGCGCCAATTGTTCTAAGTCGATATTACAGCGTCCGCAAGTCGGGCATGAAATGAGCGTAGGCCCATATTCCTTAAGGCCAAGGGATTTCAAAATCTCATTGCCAACTTCCACTTCGCGCACGGGGTCGCCTGTCAAGGAAATCCGGAAGGTGTCGCCAATGCCCTCTGCCAGTAGTGCGCCAATGCCCACAGCCGACTTAATGACACCAGAACGGATGGTTCCCGCTTCTGTAACCCCTAGATGCAATGGATAGTTAACGGTCTGACTCATTAAA
The DNA here is from genome assembly GCF_000374545.1 of Anaeromusa acidaminophila DSM 3853. NCBI lineage: Bacteria > Bacillati > Bacillota > Negativicutes > Selenomonadales > Sporomusaceae > Anaeromusa > Anaeromusa burkinensis. The sequence goes on along the minus strand of NZ_KB894604.1, from coordinate 47,524 downwards.
CGGTAAGCCGCTAAAGTAAGCGGTACATCGTGGGCTTTTAAGGATATTTTTATATCGTAAAAGTCCAGTTCTTCCAATAAACGAATGTGCTCCAACGCACTTTCCACCATGCCGGCGGCGGTAACTTGGCCGTCAAATTTAGTCAAAATACGCTTATCCAAAGATCCCGCATTCACGCCGATGCGAATCGGCACTTGTCGTTCCTTGGCGCCGTCCACTACCATGCGCACATACTTGGCTTCGCCAATGTTGCCTGGATTGATCCGCAATGCATCTACGCCGCTCTCCAGCGCCGCCAACGCCAGGCGATAATCAAAGTGAATATCGGCAATCAGCGGAACCTGCACTTGGCGTTTAATCTGCGCCAGGGCTTTAGCAGCCTCCATATCCGGCACAGCCAATCGTACCAAATCGCAGCCGGCTGCCGTCAAGCGACCAATTTGCTCTACGGTCTCCGCCACGGCCTGTGTTTTCGTGTTGGTCATGGACTGCACCGTGATTGGCGCTCCTGCGCCTACCGGAACCGAGCCAATCATTAAACGCCGGGTATTTCGCCGTTCATAGGTCAACGTCTGTGTTTCAGCCATTTCCCTATTCGCCTCCTTGCTCTACCGTTACGTCTTTAGAATAAATTTAACCTCAGTACATCCTTAAAGGTTGCAAACACCATGATAAGCAACAGCAATATCAATCCTGCCATCTGTACCATTTGCAAACGGTCTTTACTGATCGGACGCCCGCGGACCGCTTCGATGAGCAATGCCACAATATGACCGCCATCCAATACTGGAATAGGCAGTAAATTAATAATCCCCAAATTGATACTTAGCAAAGCTCCAAACCCAAGTAGCTTCATCAAGCCATTTTGAGCCACTTCCCAAGCCATCTGCGCCACGCCGATCGGTCCCGCCACATCGGCGGCAGCCTGTCCCGTAATCATTTTAGCCAAACCTTTAACCATCATCGCCGCAACCGCTACCGTTTGTTGCACAGCCAAACCGCACGACTCGAAAAAGCCTGGTTGATAGTTTTCTAGTTTAGCAGCCACGCCAATAAGTACACGTCCATTGGCGCCATCCTTTTCCGGATAAACTTGTGTAATTCGATGTTCTACCATCCCAGAAGGCAATGTCCGCTCATACTCAATGGCAAGTCCCTTGCCCTCCGTAAGGGGGCCTACCTGCTGCAACGTCTCCACCATCTGTTTCCAGGAAGTAATATCCTGACCTTGTATCCGAATAATACGGTCATCTTTTTCCAAGCCTGCCTGCGCAGCTGGATGTCCCGCCATTGCTTGGCCGACAATCGGGGCCTCCACCGGGCGATCAATACCGGAAAAAACAAAAACCAACGTGAACAAAATGACTGGAAGCAGCAAATTCATAACTGAACCAGCTGCAATGACCAGCATGCGCGCCCAAACCGATTTAGCATAAAAAGCCCGCTTGCGGTACTCCTCTTCGCTCATATCGCCCAGTTCGTCAATTTCTTCGTCTGGATGCATACCGGCGATATTATTAAAACCGCCTAATGGAATAATCCGCCAGGAATAGCGGGTTTCTCCCATCCGCCAACTAATCAGCTTAGGGCCAAACCCAATAGCAAATTCTTTAACCCACATACCGGTTAATTTCGCTGTAATAAAATGTCCCCATTCATGAACCAAAATCAACAAGCCAAACAGCAAAATAGTTGCCAATAGCGAACTCCCATGTCCTCCCAATCCTTTTCCCTCCTTAATTCGCCTGGCGGCAGTAAGCTGCAGCCGCCTGACGAGCCCAATCGTTTGCCGCTAAAATGCTTGCCAATTCCGTCGCAGGCCCCCCCTTATATTGGGACAGCACTTTCTGTACAACTTCCGTAATCTGCAAAAACGAAATTCGCCCCTGCAGAAAAGCCTCTACCGCTACTTCATTAGCGGCATTAAATACGCAAGGATAGGTTTCTCCGGCTCTGCCAACGGCAAATGCTGTCTCAAGCAGCGGAAATGCCTGTACATCCGGCGGTTCAAATGTCAGGGTACGGGAAGTCTTCCAATCTAAACGCTGCCACGAAGCCTCTAGGCGTCGTGGGTAAAATAAAGCATATTGTATTGGAAGGCGCATATCGGGATAGCCAATTTGAGCCAATACCGAGGAATCACTGAATTCTACCATGGAATGCACTATACTCTGCGGGTGAACCACTACTTCAATCTGATCGTAAGACACGTCAAAAAGCCAACGCGCTTCAATCACTTCTAAGCCTTTATTAGCTAGAGTCGCCGAATCTACAGTAATTTTACGGCCCATTGACCAATTCGGGTGTTGCAAGCACTCTTGTAAGGTTACTTTTGCCAACTGATCCCGGCTCCGTCCTCGGAAAGGACCTCCTGAAGCCGTAATGAGAAGCTTGTGAACCTCTTTAGGCGATTCGCCATGCAGACATTGAAACAATGCACTGTGCTCACTATCGACAGGCAGAATATCTACGCCGTACTTTTTCGCTTCGGCCGTAACCAGTTCTCCAGCTGCTACCAGTGTTTCCTTATTGGCTAAAGCAATTTTTTTGCCCGCTTTAATCGCTGCCAAAGTGGGCTTCAATCCTGCAAAACCGACAAGAGCCGTTACCACCGTATCAATTTCGCTTGAAGCTGCCAATTCTTCTATCGCTTTGTCACCGCTTAAGATGGTCGTGGGCCCTTCATAGCGGGCTTTTAAACGCAACGCAGCGCTTTCATCGCTTAGTACTGCGTAAGCAGGCTGAAACTTGCGAATCTGTTCTTCTAGCAATTCATCACTACTGTGAGCAACCAATACTCTGATTTCACATTCTTCGGGATGCGCTGCTGCCACATCTAAAGTTTGGCAGCCAATTGAACCGGTACTTCCCAGTAAAGCAATCCGTTGTCGCATGTAGATTCTCCTATCCTAAAAAAAACAAACTGCGAGCGCCAATATAAAAATATACGACCGGCAATACAAAGAGCAGACTGTCAATCCGATCCAGCATGCCGCCATGCCCCGGCAAGATCGTCCCCGAGTCCTTAACGCCGGCATAGCGTTTCAACCGAGACTCTACTAAATCGCCAATAGGAGCCGCCAAGCCGATTAAGCCGCCTAATAACAACGCTTGTTCTAATTGCAAGCCGGCAAAGGAACTCCCTAACCAACCAACAACTAACAAAGTGCCCCCTAAACCGCCTAGCGCTCCTTCCACTGTTTTCCCGGGGCTAATCTCGGGACACAGTTTTCGCCGCCCCCAACGGGAGCCAATAAAATAAGCAAAAGTATCACTAGCCCAAGTGCCAATAAAGGCCAAGTAAACATAGCCTGCACCTTGAGAAAGAAAAGGCGCAGCCGGTAACACTGCAGTCTCCGGCAAATACATACGCAACGCTACGAAAAAAGCAAGCAACAAGGGTACATACATTACACCGAAAACCGTTGCAAAAGCGTCTGCAGGCGAAAAGCGCGCCGCCTGCACTACCAAGCGCGCTCCGTTTAGCAAGAATAACAGTACCAAAAAGAAAATCATTTCCTGCGAGTTCCCCAGCCAGATACATAAAGGCAGCAGAAAGCTGTATAAAATTCCTAAGCTTTGCCATGGATGCAACTCAATCTGTCGCAGCATACGGCAATACTCAAGCCAAGATACCAGCGCCGCCAGGGAAATTGCTAACCCAAAATACCAGCCGCCCGCATACACAAGCCAAAGTACCAGCGGCAACCCGCAGACCGCCGTCAGTATCCGTTTTCCTAACACCATTGACCACCCATTTCTTACTTCTTAAGTCCTCCAAAACGACGCTCTCTCTGTTGAAAAGAAGCAATAGCCTCCATTAAATGCTTCGGCGTAAAATCTGGCCAATTTACATCACAAAAATACAATTCCGTATAAGCAGTTTGCCAAAGCAAGAAATTACTTAACCGAACATCGCCACTAGTACGGATTAAAAGATCAGGATCTGGAAGCCCCTGCGTATATAAAGCGGCCCCGAAGGTTTCTTCATCAATTGCATCAGCGCATATTTCGCCTTTTTCTACCGCTCGGGCTAACGCCTTTACCGCTTCTAGAATTTCGGCTCGTCCTCCGTAATTGATTGCCAAATTGACAACCAAGCCTGTATTATTCTTAGTTTGTTCCATAGCTTTTGTCAGCTTCAGTTGCAGCGCCGGAGGCAACCCTGCTAAATCACCAACATGGCGAAGCTGCACTTGATTAGCATGCATAGCAGCTAGCTTGCTGTCCAAGTATTCGGCAATGAGACGCATCAACAACCCTACTTCTTCTTCAGGTCGCTTCCAATTTTCCGTCGAAAAAGCGTACACGGTGAGAACTTCAATGCCGATATCGGATGCGGTTTGAATGATTTTTTGCAACGTTTCCGCGCCTGCTCGATGCCCAAAAGTGCGCAATAAGCCCCGTTCCTTAGCCCAACGTCCATTGCCATCCATAATGATTGCCACATGACGAGGAACTGTCTCTGGATGCTCTACGCCTGTATTTGATTTTTCTGAGCCAGTCAGCCATTTCTTCCACATATGGAACTCCTCCATCAGCCTGGATTCAAAAATTCAAAGGAAGACCCCCTCAGACAGAGGGGGTCCTGTGTCAATTTTTCAATAACAGTCTGGAAACCACTTTCCCGACAACATTGTGGATGTGCGTCACTTTCCAAGCAGCCAATCTACAGTTCCATAATTTCCTTCTCTTTGGCTGCCATAACCTGATCCACTTCTTTGATATACTTGTCTGTCAGCTTTTGCGTATCATCTTGCGCTTTTTTTAATTCGTCTTCGGAAATGATTTTATCTTTTTCCAGTTTTTTCATCGCATCATTCGTATCGCGACGCAAATTACGAATCCCCACACGGGTTTCTTCCGCTTTTTTATGCACTTGTTTTACCAGCTCCGCACGACGTTCCTGAGTCAACTGCGGTAAAACAAGACGAATCGCGCTGCCGTCACTATTGGGGTTTAATCCTAGATCCGACTTTAAGATTGCTTTTTCAATAGCGCCAACAAGAGTTTTCTCCCAAGGCTGAATCACAATCATCCGCGGTTCTGGCACACTGACATTTGCCACTTGGTTAATTGCCGTAGGGGTTCCATAATAATCAACCATAACTTTATCGAGCAATGCAGGAGTAGCACGCCCTGCACGCAATGAGGCCAACTCGCGCCGCAAAGCCTCAATGCTTTTTTTCATTTTCTCTTCATGGGTTTTATGGATGTCTTTAACACTCACAATTTTTCCCTCCCACAACAGTACCTATATCATGACCAAGAGCTGCTTTTAAAATATTGCCAGGCTTATCCATACTAAAAACAATAATCGGTATTTCATTATCCATGCATAAGCTTGTCGCCGTAGAATCCATCACAGCCAACCGACGTTTAAGAATTTCCAGGTATTCCAATTCTTTAAATTTCTTTGCATCTGGATTACTGCGAGGATCGGAATCATATACGCCATCCGCATTATTCTTCGCCATTAAAATGGCATCTGCTTCCACTTCCGCCGCCCGCAGGGCAGCTGTTGTATCCGTAGAAAAATACGGATTTCCCGTTCCAGCGGCAAAAATAACAACACGTCCTTTTTCCAAATGACGCACCGCCCGCCGACGAATATACGGTTCTGCTACTTGGCGCATTTCAATGGCCGTTTGTACCCGAGTATCAACGCCTTCACTTTCCAACGCATCTTGCAAAGCCAAAGAGTTAATGACAGTAGCCAGCATGCCCATATAGTCGGCCGTCGCCCGATCCATTCCTTGAGCACTACCGCGCAGTCCTCGCCAGATATTGCCCCCGCCTACTACAATGGCCACTTCTACTCCAGCCGCCCGTACTTCTTTAATTTCACGAGCAATGCTTTCTGCTACATCTGGATCAATTCCGTAGCCTTTTCCGCCCGCCAGAGCTTCTCCGCTCAACTTCAGGACCACTCTTTTATATTTTGCAGTAGTCAAAATTACCCCTCCATATGCATTGTCTGTCTTTTCATTCTACAAGACCCCAGTAAAATCCTGCGCCTATTTTCTGTTTACAGGCGAAAAATAAGAGAACACCAAAAAGTGTTCTCTTATTTTCCCCCTTTAAGCCGAGGATGTTATCCTTGTGCTGCAGCCATAACTTCTGCCGCAAAATCGTTTTCCTTTTTCTCAATACCTTCGCCCAATTGATAACGAGCGAAGCGACGAATGCTGATATTCTCGCCAATTTTGGCAATTTTTTCATTGATCAGTTGCGTAATGGTTACGTCTGGGTTTTTAATAAAGACCTGCTCCATTAAGCAAACTTCTTTATAGTATTTTTCAATACGACCCGTAATCATTTTTTCAACAATCGCTGCCGGCTTGCCTTCGTTCAACGCCTGTGCACGAAGAATTTCTCTTTCATGCTCCAAGATTTCTTCCGGCACCTCTTCACGACGAACATACATCGGATTCGCAGCAGCAATTTGCATTGCAATATCCTTGGCTAAGCCATGGAAGTCATCGGTTTTAGCTACGAAGTCGGTTTCACAGTTTACTTCTACCATAACGCCAATACGTCCGGCGCCGTGAATATAAGCTTCAACTAAACCTTCCGCCGCTACGCGACCCGCTTTTTTCGCAGCCGCTGCCAATCCTTTTTCGCGCAAAAAGTCAACGGCTTTATCCATATCACCATTAACTTCACCAAGAGCTTTTTTACAATCCATCATACCCGCTCCGGTACGTTCCCGAAGCTCTTTTACCATTGCAGCAGTTATCATCAGAACATCCTCCTGTCAATAATTCGCATCTTTTATTGAGAAAGGTAAGGGGCAGCCCCTTACCTTTACTGGTCATTATTCAGCGGCTTCGTCTACAGCAACTTCCACATTTTCTTCATCATGCTGCTCACCTTGACGGCCTTCCAAAATGGCATCCGCCATCTTAGACGTCAGCAGTTTAACCGCACGAATCGCGTCATCGTTAGCAGGAATTACATGATCAATTTCATCAGGATCGCAGTTCGTATCAACAATCCCCACGATCGGAATCCCGAGGTTGCGAGCTTCTGCTACTGCGATACGCTCTTTGCGAGGGTCAATGATAAACAAGGCCGACGGAAGTTTGCGCATGTTCTTAATGCCGCCCAGGAATTTCTGCAAGCGATCCATTTCGTGACGCAACTGCAGAACTTCTTTCTTCGGCAACACTTCAAATACGCCATTTGTTTCCATTTCTTCCAGCTTACGCAGACGGTTAATCCGAGCTTGGATGGTTTTGAAGTTGGTCATCATGCCGCCCAACCAGCGTTCGTTAACATAGAACATGTTGCAACGAGCCGCTTCTTCACGCACAGCGTCTTGAGCCTGTTTTTTCGTACCAACAAACAGCAAGGTGCCGCCGTCAGCAGCCAAATCACGTACAAAGTTGTACGCCTCGTCTACTTTTTTAACGGTTTTCTGCAAGTCGATAATATAGATACCATTACGCTCCGTAAAAATATAAGGAGCCATTTTGGGGTTCCATCTCCGAGTCTGATGACCAAAGTGCACCCCTGCTTCGAGAAGCTGTTTCATTGAAATTACTGCCATAATAAATTACCTCCTGTTAATTTCCTCCACTCTCCGCATCTTTCGTTTTCACCGACCTTTTCAGCTCGGCACAGCCACGAAATTGGAGGTGTGTGGTTTTTTATACAACACGAGAAATTATACCATGAATCCATCCGACAAACAAGCTTTTTCAGCTATTTTCGCAAGCTTAAAAGCAAGTTCACTTCTGCTACGCCAAGTCCGGTCTGTTGCGCGATTTCTCCCATGGTTAAACCAGCGGCAACCAGTTCATAAACTTTCTCATAGCGTTCTCTTCCCTGCGCCGTTTTTGCGCGTGCGTTTTGTGGATTCCTATCTTCTGGCGTCTCTGAGGGTGTTTGAAGATTCAATTCTTCTTGCAGCAAGGCCATTGCAAAATTAAGAGGTTCTCCTGCAGCAGGCTCTTCCTGCTTTGCTGTTTTACTTGGTTTTATTATCGGCAAGTCGGACTTTTGCACAGGCTCTTCTTGCCTCGACGGCTCCATACGTTTAGTTTGCTCTTCGCACCGCGCCAACAAGGCTTCCAAGCGAATCGCTTCCTGCTCCATGCGCAGCAAAATATGCTCCGCTGTTTCCTGCAAGCGCATCTCCAGTTCTTGCCCTTGCTGCTGCAATTGCATATCCTGCACTTTGCGTAAATGGTCCTTGCGAATATAAAAAAGGATCCCGATGACGCAAGCAAGAGTCAACGCGATCCAAGGCCAGTTTGTCATCACACTACATCCTCATGTTCGAATATCAATCTTATGCCCTCTCACCGGATCCGGCGGAGTTTCTTCCGCTGCATCCTTCTTGTCCTTGGTCTTCTTCTCGTCTTTTTCTTTATGCTGTCCAGAACGTTCACGTTGTTCGTCTTTAATGCGTGAGTGCTCGGTTTCTTCACTATGCTGCACTTGGCCTTGGCGGATTTTAGTCAGCTCTTTCCACTCTTGACCAGCGAGTTGCGGTTGCTGCAGGTTTTGTTGTTCCTGAGCCTGCTGCATTTTTCCCGCTTCGCCGGCCCGAGGCAACATCACCTGCAAATCCATCGGTCTTATCAGCATTTTTCTTCCCTTCCTTTACTTGTACGAGCCTTTATGAATATCGCCGTCTTCCGCATAATACGAAACAAATTTTTCCGGTTCACGAATAAATTTAACCAAATTACCTAAGACAATTTTCACCCCGGGGTAAACCGTGTCCATAACCCGCACCCGTCCATTGCGCATTTCTTCCAATGAAAGTTCAATTTCAGCCATACGGGTTCGCATGCTTTCCACTTGCCCGGCCAATTGAAACTGGGCCTTCGTCATCTTCAGCATAATATCGCGTTTTTCCGGCGGCAATGAATTTAAGTCTCTCGATCGAAGCAACGCCAACGCCTTTTGCGTCTGATCCAAGCTCAATTCTTGTTTGCGCAAATCTCGTTTTAACGCTTGATGCTCTTCCCTCAGCATCGGATTTACGCCTACTTCTACCTCTGTATTGGTTGACATATGCGTTCCCAAGCTTTTAGAACGGATTTCCTCGCCTGCCGTAATCGTCCCGCCAATGACCATGCCGCGTTTACCGTCAACAATAATGCGTCTGCCTGCGCTAACCTTAGAATGCAAAATAGCTTCACTAACAATAACTTCCTCGCCAGCTATAACCTGAGCATTTTCTATAAATTTAGCTACTACATTCTTTTCTGCTAAAATCCGTCCTTTGTGCATACCTTGTACGCCCATTTTTATAAATACGTTCTGACCTTCCACAACACCGCCGCATACAGAACCATGCACTTCGACATTTTCCCCCGCCTTGACGCTAAAGCCTTCGGCGACAGAACCTCGCACAATCACGCCGCCAACAAAATTAACATTACCTGTCGATAAATCCACATCGCCTTTGATTTCAATTATGGGTAGAACGCTAATCTTTCGATTGGAGTAATTAAATTGACCGGAAACAGATGCAACAACGGTCAGTTCATCTCGAATTTCAACATTCTTGCCTATCGGCAAAGGAATATCCTTTCCAGGCCTAGGAAATACAGGGTTTCCTAATACATCTTCCCCTTCTTCTCCAGGCGTGGCAGGTACTTTTTCAGCCAAAACTTGTCCACTTTCCACCACAGTAAACAAATTCAAATTTTTAAAGTCGACTCGGCCATCCTCTAATTCCGCAGGCCGTCCTGAAGCCTCGGTATTAACCAGGATATTAATTACTGCATTCTTCCCATCCACCGCTTTTCTACCTGTAGCGCAAACAACCGATGCTCCAGGATGCTTGCATACCTTGGTAACAGCGGCTTCATCAATACCGCTGACAATACCCGCTGCATTCAGCTTTGCAATTACCTCTTGCGGGTTTGCTTTACGACATTTTTCACCGGACTCAATTTCCAGCACAACTTCCATGCGGTCTTTAGAGACCATCCATTTTATTTCCGGCAAAGGCAGTGACAGGCCAACACGCACAGCCTTTCCTGTTTTTTCCGCCAGACATTTTTCGATTTCCTCTGGATCGAATTCACTCGTCTCGCTGGTAACCTTCTGCAGCACGCTTTGCAATTCCGCCTGGCAAGCTGCATCCACTGTCAAATAAGCCCCATCCGGGTGATGTTCCAAACGGAAACCCACTTCCTGCGGTTTTGTTGTCGAATCTTCCATGTCCGCCCCTCCGTTCCACCCTTAGAGCAAGCTTTCCCTTAATGTCTGCAATGCCCCTCGCAAGCGAAAAATTGCTTTCGTGTGAATTTGTGAAATACGCGCTTCAGAAAGTTTTAAGATTAAACTAATTTCCTTCAGCGTTAAACGATCATAATAATATAGACTAACAACGATTTTTTCTTTTTCCGGCAGCTTCTCAATCGCTTCAGCCAGCGTTTGCTGTACTTCTTCAACTTCAATCCGCGCGGATAAATTGGTTTCTTTACCTTGCTTTTCCTGCTGTAGCGCTTCTTCAAGAGGCAACAACGTACTGACACTCAACTGTTGCAACAAATTCTGCAATTGCGTAGCTGAAATGCCAAGTTCCTGCGCCACTTCTTCTTCGCTGGCATTCCGCCCCAAACGATGCTCCACTTGCTGCACTGCAAGCTCATATTGTCTCGCTTTGTGCCGCAATGTCGCGGGAGCCCAATCCTGCGCCCGCAAGGCGTCGAGTATAGCTCCGCGAATCCGCAATGAAGCATAAGTCTCAAATTTAATGCCCCTATGCAAATCAAAACGTTCGATCGCATCCAGTAAGCCAAAAAATCCATTGCTAATCAAATCATCTCTATCTACGTACGTAGGAAGGCTAATAGCCAAGCGCCCCGCAACCAAACGCACCAGAGGCAGGTAATGTTCAATGAGTTGGTCTCGCAATACCGCGTGTCCGCTTTCTTTATATTGCTCCCATAAAGAATCCCATTGCTCCTGACTCTTTTGCTCTGCCGGCATTTCGCAGGCCTCCTCCCTTGCCTCATTCCCTTACATCGGCCCTTTGTTGACTACTTACTGGCCCTATTGTCATTTCGGCAATTTCTGCCACTCTTCCACTCCGAGAGGTTGAAAATTTTCCTGCGCTTCTTGTTCCAACGCTTCTTGAGACTCTTCTGACAATGGTTGCTTCATGGTTGGCAGCTCGGTTTTCATTTTTTCTTCTTGAAATAAAAACCAGCGCTTTACAAGCATACAATACACAACCGCCACCGCCGCGCCAACTACGGCCCCTATAATCGAACGAGACACAAGCGCTTCCAGGCGGACCTGCTGCCATAAGCTGCTAAAACCGGATACAAACGCCCCCAGCACAGATAACATACAAACAATCCAGATTTTTGGCATTTTCTCCGGCCTCCTGGCTACAATTCCTTTTGCCCTTTATCAATGGTCTTAATGTAATAAATACCATTTTCCAAATTCAGTTCAACGGTCCGACCATAATTGCCGCCCGTATCTTCTGCGACTAGTCGGACATCCATTTCCTTTAATTTAGCTTTGACGGCATCGGCATTTCGTTCACCTACCCGCATAATATCCGTAGCATTAGCAAATGCAAACATTTGGGCTCCGCCAGCAATTTTTGCCGTAATGCGTCCTTTCTGAGCACCCAGTTTCAACATGTCATCTAACATTAAGGGTAACGCAGTATCAGCAAATTTCGCCGGGTTGTCCGAAGCTCTTGCCTGCTTACTATCGGGAAGCATGATATGAGCCAAACCGCCAATTTTCGTAGCCGCATCAAAAAAAGCAATACCAATGCAGGAGCCCAAACCGTAGGTCACCAAACTTGCCGGAACCTTACCGACTTTGTAATCCGCCATACCTACTTTTATCAGCTCTCCCATTATTCTTTCACCCCTATCGCTGAAAGAATGATGCTAAGAGAGCCCGGGTCGGGAATCAGGAAAAAGTGCCCTTTTACACCTTCTACTTCGCTGCTGAATTCAGTTTCGATTACAAGAGCATGATCGCCCATTTGTCCTAACTGAATTAAAATTACACTTAAGATCGCTCCTGCCATATCCATAGCTAAAGCCGGAATGGAAGGAAGCAGCGTCAAATTGGTAAAGAAAGACAGCGCATTCAAGTATGCTCCCGCCAAAATATTGCCAATTTCCATCAAGGCGGACTCATCCATAGCCGACAAGGTTTCCGTATGCCCGTACTCCCGTCCCATCAGCATATCTACCAAGGCAAATGCGCTTTCCCTTGGCAATAAAAACAAAATACTCCCAGGCGCTGGACCAAAAACGCGAAGGTAAACCCCTGCCACCATGACATCCGGTCCGCCAACTACATCCGGCACGTCCGCCAAGGGCAAAATTGAAACCTGAGGTACAGACATATCAATTTTGCGTTGAATAATCTGTGATAATGCAGTCGCAGAATTGCCTGCACCAACATTGCCAATTTCACGCAAAGCATCCAATTGCATGCCCGATAGGTTTAAGATATCATCTGTCAAGACATTCACCTCATCGTTTAGACTTTACAACTTTCTTAGCCGACTTTCATTTCCGTATTCAAACCCAAAGTATTTTCCAGATTTAATAAAATCAACAATCGGTCCTCTTCTTTACCAACGCCATCCAGGAATTGCGCATCTACGCCGCCCATCATACCATCCGGCCGCTCAATCTGTTCCTTCACCAACGCGGTTACTTCCAAAACGGCATCCACAATCATACCCACTACGATATCATCCAGCTTAACAATAATAATGCGCGTATCATCCGTATATTCCTGTTTGGGCAAGCTTAGACGTTTTGTGAGATCGACCACAGGCATCACACTGCCCCGCAAATTCATAACCCCTTTGATATAGTCCGGAGTTTGCGGTACACGAGTAATATCGGTAATACGCTTGATTTCCTGTACCTGCAGTATGCTAACGGCATAGTTTTCGGCCCCTAGCTTAAAAACAACTAATTGCATTTCTTCACCAGAAAATAATGCTTCATTCATGGCCTTCGCCTCCTCAAGACTGCAATAAGGACCCAATGTCCAAAATCAAAGCAACTTGCCCATTGCCCAGAATCGTCGCACCAGCAATCACTTTAATTCCGGCCAACAACTTACCTAGGGACTTAATTACGATTTCTTGCTGCCCTATCAGATTGTCAACAATGATCCCTGCCCGGAATTCTCCCATATGCACAATAACCACAAACAACTCACCGGAATCCTCGCTCGTGGTCCGGGGAATCTGCAAAACATCTCCTAAGCGGATAATCGGAATGATTTGGCCTCGCAACAAAATAACTTCGCGATTTTGAATGGTCTTAATATCACTTGGCTCCAGATTGATGGTACTATCAATAGAGCCCAAGGGAATCGCATAAATTTCCTTTGCCACCTCTACAAGCAAGGCTTGAATAATCGCCAACGTCAACGGCAAACGAATTTTGAATTTGCTTCCCTCGTTGATTTTTGTCTCCACGTCTACCATGCCGCCGAGAGACTCGATTTTGTTTTTAACGGCATCCATACCTACGCCGCGACCAGAAACATCGGTAACCACTTCAGCCGTGGAAAAGCCAGGCAAAAAGACGAGACGCACTGCTTCATTCGCATCCATCTTGTCCGCTTCCGCCTGCGTGATTAATCCTTTTTCCAGAGCCTTTTGCTTGATAACTTCGGCGTTAATTCCTTTGCCGTCATCTTCTACCAAAATCACCACATTGTTGCCTTCATGACTGGCAATGAGACGAACTTCCCCTACTGGATTCTTACCTTTGGCCACACGCTCATCCGGATGCTCAATCCCATGGTCAATAGAATTGCGCAGCAAATGGACCAACGGATCGCCGATTTCATCGATAACGGTGCGGTCCAGTTCGGTCTCTTCCCCTTGAATGATTAAGTTAATTTCCTTGTTAAGTTCCCTCGATAAATCACGAACCATACGAGGGAAACGATTAAATACTTGGCCTACTGGAACCATCCGAACTTTCATTACAACGTTTTGCAAATCCGTTGTAACCCGGTCCATTTGTTCAATGGTTTCCACCAAATCCGTCAAGCGATGCGTAATGCCGATCTGCTCCAACCTGGTTTTATTGATAACCAATTCGCCCACCAAGTTCAGCAAAGAATCTAACTTATCAATATCCACGCGTACGGACTGGCTGCCCCTATTGTTTTTCTTTTCCCCCTGCGCCGCTGCCGCTTTAACTGGTTCTGCCGCTTTTTTCACAGCCGCAGTTGGAGCTACATCCGTAGTAACATCGGTTGCAGCCGTTACTGCTGTTGTTTCAGCTTCAGCTGCTTTAGGCGCCTTTTCCAGCAAGTCAATTGGCAGGACAATTACCTTTTCCACTTCGGAAATGCTTAATAACGCTTGTTCCACTTTAATTGCTTCTACATCGCTAAGCAATAAAACCTGAAATGAGCGTTCAAAATTTTCTTTTTCCAATTCATCTACTGTAGGAATACTACGTAAAACATCACCTAGTTCATCAAGAGCGCTCATAGACATGTACGCTCGTGCTGACTTCAAAAGACATGTTTCGCTAAGCTGAACTTCTATTTGATATGCCTGTACCCCTTGTGTACGGGCTTCAATAATGACATTTTCTTCAGCTTCATTCAACGGAAACAAATACTGTTCCTGTTCATTTTCCGGCGCTGCTTCCTGTACAGCAGCTTTTTGAGCTGGCGCTGGCGCTTTCGCTGTTTCTTTGGGGGCGGCAGCAGGCGCTTCTCCTTTAGCAATAGAAGACAGCATCTGTAACAAAGGCTGAATATCAATGGTTTCGTTACTTCCGGCAGCTACGTTCTCAACAAGCTGCTCCAACGTATCTACGCAACGAAAGATCGTGTCGATCAATTCGTGCGAAGCCGCCAACTGCTCCTTCCGCATTAAATCCAGCACATTTTCCATTTCATGAGTTAATTCAGCAATGGTCGTAAACCCCATGGTAGCCGACATACCCTTTAGCGTATGAGCACTGCGAAAAATCTCATCTAAAACAGACAAATTCGACGGATCGTTTTCCAAGTCCAGCAGGCATTGATTGAGTGCTTGCAGGTGCTCGCGTGATTCTTCCAGGAACATTCCCATATACTGATTAATATCCATCTTCCCCTGCACCTCCACTGTTATAAACTAACCGCTTTTATAATTTCAGCAGCAACCGCTTGCAATGGCACCACCCGATCTACAACGCCAAGCTCAATCGCCGATTTCGGCATACCAAATACTACCGATGTCGATTGGTCTTCTGCGATTGTAAACCCTTGGTGTTCTTTGATTTTTTTCATTCCCTGCGCCCCATCATGGCCCATACCAGTTAGCAAAACAGCTACCGTCTGCTTTCCATATGATTGCGCCACAGAATCAAACATCGGATCCACCGCCGGACGATGTCCGCCAACCAGCGGATCTTGACTTAGACGTAAAATCTTTTGTCCTCCAGATCGTTCCACCCTCATATGATGATCGCCAGGAGCAATATACACCCACCCTGGGCGAATGGGTTCGTTCGGTTCCGCCTCCTTTACTTGTACATCGGACAGCGAATTCAAACGCTCCGCCAATGAACGAGTAAAACCTGGAGGCATATGTTGTACAATAAGCACTCCACAGGGAAGATTTTTGGGCAGCCGAGTAATGATTTCCTGCAGAGCCCTAGGACCGCCTGTCGAAGTTCCGATTGCAACAATCTTATCGGTTCCTTGCGCACCGCCTCCGCCTCCGCCTCCAAAGGGAAGCACGCTTCGCGGCGTAATCGGAGTTGTTTGCGGCCGAGCTAATCGCCGTACATTCACAAGTACAGCCTCTCTAGCCTTAGCCAAAATTTCCTGGCGAATATCTTGAATGCTCGAAATAGGACCATTTGTTTTTGCAATAAAGTCAACCGCGCCCAAATCCAGTGCTCGCATAGTCGCATCCGCACCGGCTTTGGTCAAGCTACTCACCATCATTACCGGAGTCGGCGTTTCTTGCATAATTAGCCGTAAGGCTTCCAAGCCGTCCATAATCGGCATTTCCACATCCAAAGTCACCAAATCCGGCTGCAACAGTTTTGTTTTTTCTACTGCTTCTTTACCATTTCGGGCCGTGTCCACTACAACAAAATCCTTTTCTCCAGCAAATAAGTCGCTTAACAACTTGCGCATAAATGCAGAATCATCAACAATCAATATTCGAATCATTCATTATTCACCACCTTTCATCGGAGTCCTTTTTGCCGATGTTCCAATTGCTTTTTAAAAACAAAACGGACTACTTTTTGCCTGTCTCTCTCTTGAATCGATTCAAAACGAACGCCGATCCAGAAAAAAGGCGAATCATCAGCTGGTTTTTCGCAACGTACAACCGTTCCCAGCGTTTCTATTAGTTCGTCCCCTTCATCACCTGGAACCTGCATACTCAATTGCACGATTTGACCGTATTTTAAAGCGTGTTTAGCAATTAAACTCACGCCGCCGCTAATATCTTTCGAGTCCAAAATCAAGCTATGGTCGATAAGTTCATCCCGAGGAGGTTCACCTTTTTTTTCAGTGTAAGTAAGACGTACAGAAATTCGTGCCGCCACTCTGACAAAAGAACGCTGCTGCACTTTATGTATATTCTGCGGCAACGATATTTTCCATACAGGCAGCGGATCCAGCGCTTTTCCTAAAAAAAAGCTGGTAAATACGTACTTTCCGCCTGGAAACAGCAAATTTCCAATAAATTTACTGCCTTCATACAGCAAAACAGGATACCCTTTGCTCATGGGCATAGCTACAATCAGCTCTGTTTTATGAACCTCTTCAATTCTGCTTTGATACACTTCCGTTGAGCCGTCCATCAGCATAATTTCCAGACGTTGATTGGGCTGCAACAGTTTTTCCGGTATCTGTTCCTGCTCGTTTCCACTCATATAACTATCTCCACATCATCATATCTAAAAACTTGCGAAAGAATCCTCTCGCTCCTTTCTGGGAAACCATAACTTTTTCCTGCTGTAATTGGGCGGCAATACTTCGTAGATTCTGCGTAGCCACTCCATTGGGGTACGCAAGAAAAAACGGAACTTGCTGACGCACAGCCTGCAGAACTTGGCGATCATCACAGACAATCCCCAAATGCTCCAAACGAACCGTCAAAAAACGATCACAGGCTAAGGAGAATTTGCGCAAGACCGAAAAGCCTTCGGCTTCGTCAAGAGCCCGGTTGATAATAACATGAATACGAGCGCTGCCTTGATGCGCCAAATAGGTTTTTAGCATTCCATAAGCATCAGTAAGCGCTGTGGGTTCCGGTGTAGTTACTAAGACAATTTCATCCGCCGCTAAGACAAATTGCAACACCGTCTGCCCAATTCCTGCGCCTGTATCTAGCAGAATGTAATCAGCCCATTCATCTAAAAGAGCAACTTGTTCCAATAAATATTGGCAACGCCCCGCCTCCAAGTTAGCAAGCCGATATAACCCAGAAGCGCCAGGTAAAAAGCGAATGCCCCCTGGCCCTTCCAACAAAATTTCTTGAATCGGCACATCTGCATCTAACAATTGAACCAAGGTGTGCTTTGGAGTAGTTCCCAATAAAACATCTACATTAGCCATCCCTAGGTCTGCATCTATGACAACCACTTTTTGCCCCAGTTCACTTAAGGCTAACGCTAAATTGACTGTTAAATTAGTTTTTCCTACGCCGCCCTTACCACTGGTAACGGCAATGACACGCGCTTGTCTAGTTTCACGTTTCCCGGAAGCAGCCGTCGGCTGCGTTTGCTGCACGATACGCCGTAAATTGGCTGCTTGATCATACATGCTCGTCATCGCCCCTAAGCAACTCTTTCGCCAGCCAAGCAGGCGATACAATTTGCAAATCATCCGGAACATTCTGTCCATTGGTTACATAGGATAATTTCATAGGAAATTGCTGCAATACATTTAAAATGACACCGCACCGACTTGCTTCATCTAATTTAGTAAACAACACTTTATCCGGTGCGCAAACTGAAAAACGCTTAGCAATTTCCAGCGCATCTCGATTACAAGTAGTCAGACTCAGCACCAAATGCTTTTCCGCCTGCGGTACCTGGCTCAAAAGTAATTGTAATTCCTCCAACTGCTCTTGATTCTTGGGACTGCGTCCTGCCGTATCCAGCAATACTAATTGACTTCCCTTACATTTCGCCAAAGCTTTTGCAAGCTCCTGCGGCGCATAAACAATTTCTAATTGCAAACCCATTATTTCTGCATATGTCTTCAACTGCTCTACTGCAGAAATACGATACGTATCCGCAGTAATCAGAGAAACACGCATCCCCTTTTGCAATGAAAAATAAGCCGCCAGCTTTGCAATTGTCGTTGTTTTACCAACACCGGTCGGGCCCAGCAACGCTACAACATGAGGAGCGCTGCCGTTTAGAGCAACTCCCGATACCTTTCCCAAGCCTTGCTCAACCAACCGTTCCAGTCGCTCTGTAAAGGCTGGCTCTGTAAGAGTCCCTTTCCATTGATATAAAATGGGATCTTGCCGAACCAAGCTTTCCGCTACCGGTTTCAAGACATCCGCTTCTAATAACTTCTCTACTGCCGCTGAAGCAACGGCATCTACCTCTTGTTTCGATTCATGCAAAGCGCGTTCCAGCAAGGAACGCATCTCTGCCAGCTCTTGCTTCCATTCCGGCTCTGCCGCTTTTACAGGTGTCATGGGCATGCTCAATGACGCAATGGTCTCTTGAGGCTCTTGCAGAGAAGGCATAGCCGCTGCTGCAACAGGCACTGGAGCAGCAACAGGCGGCAGTGCTGGAGCAACAGCTGTTTTGACAGCCGGCGTTTCTAAAAGAGCATCATCCACGGCAGCCATGACTTCTACCCGTTCATTACCGAAAAGTCCCAACATGCCTCCGGTCTTGAACCGACGGGTATGCAGAATCACAGCTTCCCTGCCCAATTCCAATTTCACCTTATTCATTGCTTCTTGTACCGATTGACCGGTAAAAATTCGTACTCTCAATTTACACCTTCACCATCCCAAGTGTTTGAATTTGCACGTTGGGTTCTAACTCTGCATAAGACAAAATTATAAGATTTTCAGCTACCCGTTCCGTTAATTTACGGAAATATAATCGGCAGCCGGGGCTGACTAACACAATGGGTTGATAACCGATTTCCGTCAATTTAGGCAACTCTTTACCCAAGCAATTAACAAGAGCTTGAAGGGTTTGCGGTTCCAGCGCCACAAAACTTCCCTGCTCGCTTCGCTGCACTCCTGCAAGAATTAGTTGCTCCAGTTCCTGGTCCACTGCCAAGCAAACCAAGGTCCCATTAGAGGCATATTGCCTGGAAATTTGCCTAGAAAGAGCTTGTCGAACATACTCAGTAAGAATTTCCGTGTCCTTCGTCATCGCAACATAGTCGCCTAATGTTTCTAAAATAGTAACCAAATCTCGTATGGAAATACGCTCTCGCAAAAGATTACATAAGACCTTTTGCAATTCACCCACAGAGAGCATGGCGGGAACCAAGTCTTCCACTACAGCAGCATGACTTTGTTTCACCGCATCTACCAGCGTCTGCGTCTCCTGGCGTCCGAGAATTTCCGAAGCATGGCTTTTAATCACTTCCGTCAAGTGCGTTGTCAAAACGGAAATAGGATCCACCACCGTATAGCCCGCTAATTCCGCTTGCTCCCGGTTCCCTTCCTGAATCCAAAGCGCAGGCAACCCAAAAGCCGGCTCTACTGTTTCCATGCCTGGAATGGTTTCCATCGCCGTGCCGGAATTCATAGCCAAAAACTGGTCAAGTAATAATTCTCCTCGAGCCACTTCAATTCCTTTCAGCTTAATCACATAGATATTAGGTTTTAGCTGAATATTATCACGAATTCGTATGGTTGGCACAATCAAGCCCATTTCCAAAGCGCATTGACGGCGAATCATGACGATCCGGTCTAATAAATCACCGCCTTGGCTAGCGTCGACCATAGGAATCAGGCTATATCCAATTTCCAACTCCATCGGATCCACCTGCAAAAGAGCGACAATATTTTCCGGTTTTTTGACTTCTTCTTTCTCTTGTTCCTCTTGCTGGCTAATTTCTGATACCGCAGCCGATTGGCTGGTCTTCCGCAAAATGAAACCTACGCCAAACGTAGCTAAAGACAAACAAATAAATGGCAATGTCGGTAAGCCTGGCACTAAAGCAAGCAACAACAAAACTCCAGATACAAGGAAAAACACCCGCTGGTTGGTGAATAATTGGCTGACAAAATCTTGACCCAAGTTAGAGTCAGACGCCGCTCTAGTTACCACAATACCGGTAGCTGTAGAAATTAACAAGGCAGGAATCTGGTTTACAAGACCTTCACCCACCGTTAATAAGGTGTACTGCTGCAATGCCTGCGTAATTTCCAAATTACGCTGCACCATGCCTATGATAAAACCACCAACAATATTAATGATAATGATAACAATAGCTGCAATTGCATCGCCTTTTACAAACTTACTAGCGCCGTCCATAGCGCCGTAAAAATCAGCTTCTCGCTGTATTTTCTTACGACGATCCCTTGCTTCTTGTTCGTTGATAGTCCCTGAATTTAAATCAGCATCAATGCTCATTTGCTTACCAGGCATCGCATCCAAGGTAAACCGCGCCGCTACTTCCGCTACACGTTCAGCGCCTTTAGTAATAACGATAAACTGAATGATGATCAAGATAACAAACACAATAAAGCCAACAACGGCATTACCGCCAACAACAAAGTTCCCGAAAGCCATGATTACTTCTCCAGCATAGCCTTCCAATAAAATCAATCTTGTTGCCGATACATTTAACGCCAGACGAAACAAAGTAGCCAAAAGCAATAACGAAGGAAACACAGAAAAATCCAATGGTTCTTCATTATAAATGGCCACCATGACAATCGTCAGCGCCAATGAAATATTCAAAGCCAAGAGCATGTCCAGCAAAAAAGTAGGCAGCGGTATAATCATCATGACAACAATCGTCACAACTGCAACGGCTATGATTATATCACTATATCGTAAAATTCGATGTAAAATAGTTCCTTGATTCGGCACAATATCCCCTCTTCTTATCTATTAAAATACGGAAGCGTTCTTTACGACAAACGCCGTTTCAGACGGTATACATACGCCAAAACTTCAGCTACTGATTTATATAATTCCGCAGGCACTGTGTCCCCCACTTCGGTAGAAGAGTACAACGCTCTTGCCAGCGGTTTGTTTTCTACTATAACTACTTTATGTTCTTTCGCAATGTCTTTGATGCGCAAGGCTACAAAATCCTGACCTTTAGCCACAATTTGCGGCGCCGCCATCACCTTATTATCATATTTTAAAGCCACTGCAAAATGAGTAGGATTGGTTATAACAACATCAGCTTTTGGCACTTCCTGCATCATCCGCTGCATTGCCATAGCGCGCTGCCGTTCTTTAATCTTTCCTTTGATTAAAGGATCACCCTCACTTTGCTTAAATTCTTGTTTCACGTCATGTTTACTCATTTTTAAATTCTGACGATATTCCCAGTTTTGATACAAAAAATCTAATGCTGCTAAAATCAACATAACGGCGCAAATTTCAAAAACCATACCTAAAATCATTGAAGAAGTAGCTTTTAAAGACGCCCATAACTCCGCATTAATCAGCATAGCATTATTCAGAAGATTTTGTTTAATAACTCGATAGATAAAAAAGCCTACTACACATACCTTAAATAAGGACTTCGCTAATTCTACCAGTGAACGCTTAGAAATCAACCTTCCAGCCCCTGCAATAGGATCTAGTTTTTCTAAGCTGGGCATTAAGGGCTCCATACTAAAAATAAAACCGACTTGTAATAAATTCATAATCACCGCTGAAAAAGCCAACGTCGCCATAATCGGAAAAGCTGTTTTCAACATGACAACAATTGCTTCTACAAATAAAAGCTGCAAGTCAACAAACGTCAAATCATTCGTAGAAAAGCTGCTATAAACATGACGCATAAACAGTCCTAATTCTTCAAAAATAAAACTGCCTAACACTTGCAGCACAAAAAAAGCCAAAATTATACTGACGGTTGCATTAATTTCCATGCTTTTGGCAACTTGACCTTTTTCACGCGCTTCCTGCAGCCGTTTAGGGGTAGCGTCCTCTGTTTTTTCCTCATTAAATCGTTGGAGGTCAAATACCCAAGAGGCTTGCTCTCTCTGCTCAAATTCAGCGCAACATGAGCAGCATTCTGTACATTTCCTGATACATTCCATTAAACGCCACTTCCAAAAACAAAATATAAAAAGGAATTACAAGAGTTAGAACAAACAAGCCTACAAAAATTTTCACGGGAATACCCACCACGAAAATATTCATTTGCGGCATGGTCCGCGCCAAAATGCCCAGAGCAATATCGGAAAGCAGCAATGCACTCAGCACAGGAATAGAGATTTTCATCGCAATTACAAATATACCGCCCACCATATCGACAAATACTTCTGCACTTTGCGGAGAAAAATCAACTTCACCAACCGGTATCAGTTGATAGCTGTTAACTAAACCAGAAAATAAAAAATGATGACTGTTGGTCGTCAAAAATACCAGCATGGCCAGTATGTATTTAAAATTTCCTAAAAGCGGCACTTGTTGCCCTGATTGCGGATCAAAGACGCTAACAATGCCAAAGCCGATTTGCATATCCAACAATTGTCCCGCCATTTGCACGGCAGTAAAAAACAAATACGCCGTAAATCCCATGACTAACCCTACAAGCAGTTCCTTAATTACCATAAAAGCAAAAGGAAATAACGTATCCGGAATTGCCAATTCAGGCCGAAAGATCATAGGAAAAAGCAGTAAAGCGCACATAAAAGCCAGTGACATGCGAATACGTCCTGAAACATTACGACTGCCAAAAAAAGGAGCTGTAATAAAAACTCCTGACATACGTACCAACATCAATAAAAAAAATCCAATATGTCCTTGAAAAACCGCAAAAAGTTCATTCATAAAACCGTCCTCAATGCGACAGTTTTGGCAGTATCAAGAGCAGTTGCTGCGTAAAATCCATTAATAGACGCAGCATCCACGGCCCAAAGATCAAAATTGCCACAAACACAGCAATAATTTTAGGGATAAACGCCAATGTCTGTTCCTGAATTTGCGTAGTAGCCTGAAACACGCTAACCAGCAGCCCCACCAACAGCCCTAATCCCAGCATGGGAGCAGAAACCAACATCACCATTAGCAGGGCGTCCCGGCCCAATTCGACAGCATAATCTGCCGACATAACTCATCGCCCCGTTTCAATTAAAACTCATAATTAACGATCGGACTACCAAATGCCAGCCATCGACCAAGACAAATAAAAGAATCTTAAAAGGCAGTGAAATCATGACTGGCGGCACCATCATCATCCCCATCGACATCAAGGTGCTTGCTACTACCATATCAATAACGATGAATGGAATGTATAAAAGAAAGCCGATTTGAAAAGCAGTTTTTAATTCACTAATCATGAACGCAGGAATCAAAACCGATGTAGACACATCTTCCGGTCCATTAGGCCGCGGCGCCTCCGAGAGATTTACAAATAAAGCTAAGTCGTTTTCACGAGTTTGCTTAAACATAAATTCCCGCATAGGCTCCATGGCTGCTTTGACCGCATCTTCTTGCCCCATCCCTCCTGCCAAAAAAGGCTGTAACGCATTCTGATTTACAGCATCCAAATAGGGCGACATTGTGAAAAACGTAAGAAACAGCGCCAATGCGACAAGCACCTGATTGGGAGGCATTTGTTGAGTCGCTAGAGCGCTGCGCAAAAAAGAAAGTACGACGATGATCCGTGTAAAAGATGTCATCATAATCAAAATAGACGGAGCTAATGATAACACGGTCAACGTCAATAAAATTTGTAGGCTTAGAGCCACTTCTTGAGGATTGTTCGCTTCATTAACGCCTATCGAAACATTCGGCGCCGGTACTAAGGGCGCCGCTTCCACATTGGCACAAATAAATCCTATTATGCAAAATAGAACCATCCCGAAAAGCAGCAAGCCTTGTTTTTTATAATCCACTCCGCTACCTCTTTCTTACTTATTTTCGGGATTGATCAAACACACGCGGGAATTTGTTTTTCAATGCATCTAAACGCTGCAACGAATTCGTCAGCATGTTGTTTAAAGGAATCTCACTAAATAATTCATCTTGCAACAACGCGTCCTGTTGAGAACGAATACGGTCTATTTCTTGGGGATCCGTAATCTCCAATAATAATTGGATTTGTTGGGACGTAATCCCCAAAACCAGAATACGCCCGCCTACTTCCACTACCTGAATAGCGCCTTGTTGCCCCAAAGGAATTACTTGCAATATTTGTTGCTTGCGACTTCCTTGCACTCCTAAATGGCCTAAGCGTCGTCCTAAAAAGCGAGATGCCACATAAGCCAAGAAGAGCACTACCGCAAAGGTGAACAGTAAGGAAAACACATATGCGAAAGAAGAAAGCCAAGAAAGGCCGCCGCTGTTAGAAACTGGCTCTTGATACTTTAAGTACTCATTTCCTGATTCTACAGCTAAAGCGGCCGTCTGCCAGACAGCCGCCGCCACTCCTACTGTTAATGCCGTCAGAAACCGTCCCATAGTCTTATCCAATGACTTTACGGACCGCTTCCAATACACGATCCGGCTGGAACGGCTTAACAATGAAGTCCCGTGCGCCGCATTGGATGGCTTCAATAACCATAGCCTGCTGCCCCATGGCGCTACACATGATTACCTTAGCATTGGCGTCAATTTTTTTAATTTCTTTTACCGCAGTAATCCCATCCATTTCCGGCATCGTAATATCCATCGTAGTCAAGTCGGGTTTCAATTCCTGAAATTTCTCTACTGCTTTCTGTCCGTTTTCCGCTTCGCCGACTACCTCATAACCATTTTTAGAAAGAATATCCTTGATCATCATCCGCATGAACGCAGCGTCATCCACAATCAAAACTCGTATTGCCATTGCCATCTCTCCTTATATCATTCTTGATTTTATTATTGCAAGCTACTGGCCCGTTCTATCGGGCTTACAATATCGGTTATGCGAACTCCAAAGTTTTCGTCGATAACCACGACTTCTCCTTTGGCTAGCAATTTGCCGTTTACTAAAACATCCACCGGTTCACCAGCTAGCTTATCCAGCTCCAAAACCGAACCGGGGCTTAATTCCAAGATTTCGCGAATCAATTTTTTGGTTCGTCCTAATTCCACCGTCACCTGCAACGGTACATCCAAAATCAAACCAATATTTCCGTCAACAGCTGCCATCTGCCCTGGTACGAGCGGTGAAAATTGTACTGCCTGCACTGGAACTTGAGGCTGTTGATAGCTAGGCTGCGGCGGCGCATAATAGCCCTGTTGCGGAGGCATTGCCGCCGCGGGTGCTGGTGCAGCGGCAATCGGAGGAGCCGACTGCGCAGCTGCGGGCGCTGCTGCGGCTGGTTGAGCCGGTGTAGCAGGCGCTGCAGTCTGTTGGCTAGCAATATCTCCCATGAGATTTTTAACCAGCGTCTTAGCCACCTCTACCGGTAAAATCTGCATAATTTCACTGTCAATTAAATCTTCCACTTCCATACGGAAAGCTACCCTCACCACATTTTCTGTAGCAGTAAGCGCTGACGTCAACGGCTCATGGGTAGCAAAATGGATCAAATTTGCTTTCGGCGGTGAAATATCGACTTTTTGTTTAAACATAGTTGACATCGAAGTAGCCACTGAGCCCATCATTTGGTTCATAGCTTCCCCTACCGCGCTCATATACAACTCATTTAATTCCGTAGGAGGATTAGTGCCATCATTCCCCATCATCAGATCCGCAATAATTAACGCATCCGATTCTTTAATCGCTAACAAATTAGTCCCATGAACGCCATGGGTATAGCCTACCTCTACGACAAGAAAAGGCAACGGGCAAGCATTCTGGATTTCCATCAGAGAAGAAACCCCTACTTTAGGAGTCGTAATGGACACGCGCTTACCTAATAAAATCGACAATGTTGTTGCTGCGCTGCCCATAGAAATATTGCCAATCTCGCCTAGAGCATCATGCTCTACATCAGAAAGAACCTCGCCGCTTGCTGCTGCCGGCGCTGCTTCACCTTTTAGCAAGGCGTCAAGCTCCTCTTGACTGAGAAAGCTCTCACTCATTTTCCGTATCTCCTTCATTTAGTATTTTCGTAATCTGTACGGCCATCTTCCGGTTAACTAAACCTGGTTTGCATAAAAATTTCTCCCGGTGGCCAACTGTAATTTTCAACTCATGCTCAACCTGGCTATCCAGCCGCAACACATCTCCTTGAGACAAACCAAGCAGATCATATACATTAATCTGCGTACGCCCCATTTCGACAACAAGAGGTATACGCGCCTTTTCCAACTTTTGCTGTATAGCGCTCACATGCTCTGGCAACGACTGCTTGCTCATGGATGAAGCTACCCAAAAAGTAGTGGTTAGCTTCGACATAATAGGTTCCAGTACTAAATAAGGAATACAGATATTGACTAATCCTTCGGCCTGTCCGATTTTACATTGCAACGTAATAAGCACTACCATATCATTCGGCGGCACAATTTGGGTAAACTGGGGATTGGTTTCAATCATCTCCAATTTAGGATCCACAACCAGCACCTGTTTCCAAGCATCTTGCAGAGAATCAAGCGCTTTACTCATAACCCGGCGAACAATCGACTCTTCAATGTCTGTCAATGCACGCGGTTTGGACAAAGGCAAACCTATACCGCCGAACAACCGGTCAATTACGGCAAACACTATATTGGGATTCATTTCCAAAATAACATTCCCTTTTAAAGGACGCATTTGGAAAATACCGATAACGCTGGGATTAGGCAAAGAACGAACAAATTCTTCATAGGTCATTTGGTCCACTGAGGCTACGTTAATATGCACCAGTGCTCTCAAGTTAGCCGATAAGTAGGTGTTGAAAAACCTAGCGAAGTTCTCATGTAGCATATACAGCGTACGAATCTGATCCTTCGAAAACTTATCCGGCCGCTTAAAATCATAGACCTTGATTTTGCGTTGTTCCTGTTCGCCTTTTATGTCTTCCGCAGATACTTCTCCTGCCGAAAGCGCATTTAGCAACTCATCAATTTCGGACTGGGATAATACATCAGGCCCGGCCAACGCGCTCCCTCCCTTGGTTGCATCTTACCACGTTATTATTGCAAAATAAAGTTTGTGATATATACTTCATAAACCCGCTCTTCTCCCAACGACTTATTCACTTCACGTTTAATAAGCTCTTTGAGGTTTTCTTGTTTTGAGGGATCAAAGTCTTCTACTTTTTGCGACCGCAGCACATACAATACCGTGTCTTGTATCTTCACCTCTTGAGGAGATAAAGCGTTTTTATCCTTTTTCTCTTCCTTTAAGGGTTTCATTTCCAAAACAAGGCCTATTTTCAAATAACGTCCGCTGCTAGGTCCGCCTATGTTAACAACCAATTGGCCGTCTTTAGGGTCGCCTAACTTCACAAAAGTTCCTGGTTCGCGTTGCTCCAATTTAGTGCCAGACTTATCAGCAACAATTTTAGAGGCAATAAAGTATGAAATTCCTCCGGCTAATGCCAACCCCACCACGATCATGACTACAATCAGCATTAGCGGCATCTTCTTCTTTTCTCCATCAGCCATTGCTACACCTCCTTCAAATTTTGGCATATCTTATAAAATATTTAATTTCATTTACATATGTACAGCGGTTAAGCCCGCTTGTTTTCAATCGTTAACGAAAATTATTGAATATGGCCCGACGATATTGCATTACTTTACGTACCAATTCTTCCATAGATTCTTCCACAAGCAATTTTTTTCCGTTCGTCAGAGTTACCACCGTATCTGGGGTTTCTTCAATCATTTCAATCAGTTCGGCATTTAAAACAAATTCATCTTTTGCTTTCAAACGAGTCACCTTGATCATTGCATTTCTCCCCTTACATTGGGCTGCAGGGAGGAGTTCCTCCCTGCAGCTAATTTTACCATCACCGTTCCAAATTAGCCAGTTTTTACAAAAGACATCCGAATTTTATACAACCGCTTCCATCATTCCGCGGTTCAAGAGCTTCCAATTCGGTCCAGCTCCTAGGCAGTTTCAAGCAATTACGGCACTGTCAATATTGGTAAAAACATGACTTTTAACACCGTCGCCTTCCATGGCAGTGATCACAGTTTTATTACGCACGCTGACGACAAAGGCAAGCGAGTCCACAAGCACCAATGCTTCTCGTCCGCCTTTTTGCGCCGCATCCTGTACGGCACTTTGCAGACGCTGCGTTTGCGTAGAACTTAATTCAATGCCCCGTTGCGCCAAGCGTTGTTGCGCATGCTGTGAAAAATGCAATTCCTGCATTTGCCCCTGCAGTACTGTTTCAAAGGAATCGGCGGCTCCGGTCGCCTTCTTTGTTGCCATTCCTGCAGATTCATTAAAAGATCTAAGAGGTGACGGCGTGACAAGTTGCTTTGAAAAAACAACTTTAGGTGACTGCATGCAAACCGTCCTCCTTCACGCCAAACGCTTTTACTTTTTAAATCCGGTAATCAACCGCTGCATCACCTGTGTCCAGTGACAATTCCACTGGCTCTAGCTTTTCTTCCGCTGTTATAGCGTTATTTTTCCCCTGCGGCGACTTTCCTTGTTGGCCTTGCTGCTGTTGCGGCAACGCGTCTCCCAATCCGGCATATACGGCGGCTCCTTGCACCCGAACTCCCTGCTGTTGCATTTCCTGCCGGAATTGCTGCAAGTTAGCTTCCAATACGGCTCTCACCTCTGCGTTCGAGCTGTGGAACGTAGCGTTTACAGTCCCAGCTGCATCTACGGCCACCTTTAGAACCAAGTCTCCCAAATGTTCCGGCCTCAAGCGAATCACCATCTCTGTACTATCAGGCAGTCGAATCATACGTGCTTGGGCTACCATTTGATCGAAAACTCCATGAGGATCAGCTACCGCTGTTGACGCTGCGCTGGTTGCAGCAGTTGCTTCTGTTTGCGGTTTCGACGCAGTGTTCTGTAAAAGCGCCGCCTGTATCGGTTGAAAATCCGTTTCCGCTTGAGAATCAACCTTTACTGGCACTGTTTTTTGTGATGCCCCTTCACTAAAAGCTTGTCCGGCAAATGCAGCCGCCGAATCGGTATTCCCTGAGGCTGCACGACGGACGCCATAGTTAGTTGCTGCTGCAGAATCCATCTTTTGTTCTTGAGGACCTTGCTCGTCGCTAGTTTGCCCCTTTACCGCTTGAGATTCATTACTAATAATACGTCCTTGCGGTTGATACAAGGTAGGCGCCTCCGAAAGGCTTACCACCGGATCGGCCTGCGACTGTGCCATTTTTTGCGGTTCTGCCGCCTCGCTTACCTTTTGTCTTACTTGTAAAGCGTCGGGCTGGGTTTCTGGTTTTGTTGCCTTATTTTCCAATGTTTGCTCCGTCGAAGCAGTTACTGGAGCCTCCGACATTTCCGTTTGTGACTGCAAAGCAGCCGTTTGTACTGGAGCGGCCACTGTTGGCGCTTGCACTTTCTGTTCTACCGCTTCTGTCGCATTTCCAATACTGTTTTGCATAACTTCAGCTAACGCTTCTCTCAAATGCAACGGAGGTGTTTCCACAACAGCCGTTTTCTGCAGCATCCCCTGCAATTGCTGTAGGAAATTTTGTTTGCTCGCATCATCGCCTACCCACTGTTGAAGCCAGCCAGTCAATTCCGACGTTTGCTTTTGCTCCTTCACCGCCGAAAAAATTTCATTCAGCCAAGCTTTCTGAGTTCCAACATCCACGCTACTTGGCAGGGCAGCCAGGTCTTCATTGATAGTTTGCATTGTTGACACGGTTCCTGGTACCAGCGATGCCAATAAAGCGGCTTCTGCCGCATCCAAATCTTTGGCTTCCGTGGCAACCGTTTCAATTCCTGCTTGTTGTCCCTTTTCTACCGCTAAAGAGCTTCCCAAGCAAGTAGAAAATGAATCAGTTCCCGTTGCCGCACCTGTTTTATCAGTACGATTAGTCTTTGATAATCCTTTGATAGCGGCATTAGGATTTACTTGCCCCTGCGTCGCAGTAACCGCATTCGCATTCGAAGCGCCTCCCGGCAAGGAATTGATAAGCGTATTTATTCCCATCTCTTTCACCTCCTTTCTACAATATACTCATTAAATACATTTTTTGTTTCTTCATGCTGTTGGCACCCCTTGCTGCAACTATTCCAGTTTTGCAGGCCGCATCATACTTTGCGTCAATCGTGCGGCACGGCTGGAATCAAAGAGAGGTAAAATTTTAGATACTTGTTCTTCTTCCATTTTGCCCATAATCGCCAAAACTTCCGTATCATCCAGACGGTTCAAAATGCCTACAGCTTCATCCGGCTTCATGCCGCCATACAAGCGAGCCAAACGACCAATACGTTTGCTCTCCTCTTGCTGCTGCTTTTTAAGCATTTTTTCCTTTTCCGCTTCTGTCAACGGCACCGTCTTGGGTTGAGGCGGCACTAAGGCAGGATCCGCAGGCGGTTGCACAACAGGCAGCGCAGGCGCGGTTACACTTTCAGGCAATTCCACCGGTTCAAAGTTGGTTGCCGGCTGTTCAAAATACCGTCCGATGCCCGGTACATTGGCCAAACCGTATTGTTTTCCCAGATCTTCCAAGTCGATTAGCTTGAAATATACTCCTACTCCAAAGCCTAAAAGAACAAGCAAAACGACCAAAAGCAGCGCGACCCCAAGCTTCAGCAGGAAAATGATGCGCGACTTTTTCTCTACTGGTGCTTCCACAGTTGCGTTCTTTGCATCCTGGGATTTATTCTTATTTTGTCTTACATCTGTTTTACCTGCTGCCATACTGCGAAACCATCCTTATCCACCTAATTATATTTCGTTCTCATTTTCCATGAACTTTAATACTCTTTTCACATATTCCTGTGTTTCGCCATAAGGAGGAACGCCTCCGTATGCTTCCACCGCTCCAGGACCTGCATTATATGCCGCAACCGCTTTGGCAGGGTCGCCTTGAAAATGCTGCAGCATTTGCCGCAAATACGTCACGCCGCCTTCAATATTCTCTCTGGTATCTTGCGGGTTAACGCCTAACGCCCTCGCTGTGTCCGGCATCAGCTGCATGATGCCTTGTGCGCCAACGTCTGAAACCGCTTGGGAGTCAAAATTAGATTCCGCCTTAGCCACGGCCATAGCAAGCCTCGGATCTACACCTTGCCTTTTTGCACTGGAGCTAACCATTTGCCGTATGGAATCTCCCTGCTGAGAGAGAGCAGTTCCTGTTGTACTTGCAAGCGTAGAAGAAGACTTGCCTCGGACTTGCTGCTGCAATTCATCCGTAAAAGAAGCAGGTTGCCCTGACAAAGAAGCATTTTTGGCAGTAAGCATGTTTCCCATACGGCCGAATTTGGCTTCAATGGCAGCGATCCGCCCTGTAATTTCTTGAATGCTTTGAATCACCATTCCCTATCACTCTCCTTCTTCCCGCAAATATAACTGCATACCAATTTCATCTAAAACCTTTTGTTCTTCCATCAACGACTCATGCAAATATTGTTGATACTGCGTTTCCTTCAGCGATTCTACCGCTTTCAAATGTTTAACCGCTTCTTCCAGTTTCAGCAGACAGTTTTGGCGCGCTAGTTCCCTCGCTTCCTTTTCGGCAATAAGCTCTTTTTCACGGTTGTAGGATCGTATTTGGCACGCATCGTATAAAGGCAGTATAGCTGCATTCAACAGTCCTTTGCTTTGCTGAGCCGCAAACCACGTTCTCGCTTCACTTCGCTCTTTCCAAAGCTTTTGGAGGGCATCTACCGTCTCTTGCACCCTACGTGTGGCTTCCGCTAATTCTAGTTTAACTTCATCACATTTCCGGCGGCGCACTCCTAACAGCACTTCAAGACGGAAATGAAAGCGTTTCATAGTCCAGGCTCCTTCTTAATCTCAACACCCTTCTACAAGCTGCATCAATTGCATTACCGCATCAGATAAAGTAGTTTGTTCATATACATCCTGCTGCAGAAACTTTCGAATAGCGCCTATGCGTTCAATTGCTTGATCAATCTCCGGGTTGCTTCCTTGAACATACGCGCCAATATTAATCAGATCCGCTGCATCGCGATGGGTTGCCATCAACGAGCGAAGGCACTGAGCGGCCATACGCTGCTCTTTGGTTACAACTTCGGTCATAACCCGGCTTACGCTATTTAGAATATCAATGGCCGGATAGTGATTTTGCGCTGCAATACTGCGTGAAAGCACGATATGTCCGTCAAGAATGCTGCGTACAGCGTCGGCGATGGGTTCATTCATATCATCGCCGTCAACTAAAACCGTATAGATTCCGGTAATGGAACCATTAGCCCCTGTTCCAGAACGTTCCAACAGTTTCGGAAGCATCGCAAAAACAGAGGGAGTATAGCCTCTGGTCGCTGGCGGTTCTCCAACAGTAAGACCTACTTCACGCTGCGCCATAGCAAAACGCGTTACTGAATCCATCATGAACATCACATCGCGCCCTTGGTCTCGGAAATATTCCGCAATAGCCGTCGCTGTCAAAGCTCCTTTAATTCGCACCAATGCGGGCTGATCCGAAGTAGCTACTACCACTACCGATCGTTTCAAGCCTTCTTCCCCTAAATCGCGTTCAATAAATTCACGCACCTCACGGCCACGTTCGCCGATTAAGGCAATGACACTGATATCTGCCTCGGTATTTCTAGCCATCATACCTAAGAGCGTACTTTTTCCAACGCCACTACCCGCCATGATTCCCACACGCTGTCCCTTGCCTAAAGTAAGCAGCGCATCAATTGCTCGAACGCCTACGGAAAGAGGTTCTTCAATCCGCCTTCTTGTAAGCGGCGGCGGAGGTAATGCATTTAACGGATATTCACGACTGGAAACAAGGGGGCCTTTGCCATCCATAGGACGCCCCATTCCATCAAGAATGCGTCCCAATAAACCTTGACCTACTGTCACTTTCAAGGTCCCTTGAGCGGAAATCACCTCGCATCCAGGTCCAATTCCTTCCATCTCTGCAATCGGCATTAACAGCACTCGATTTTGGCGAAATCCGACTACCTCCGCTGGAATCGCTTGAGCGCCTCCACGACTACTTACATAACACAAATCGCCCAAATTGACATTAGGCCCTTGCGATTCAATGACCAACCCCACAATCTGAGTGACTCGCCCACTTCGCCGCATGCTTTCGCACTGCCTGATAGCCTGAAAATAAACATCGCCTGAAAATGCGTCCTTCATCATGGCATCACTTCTTTCAACGCCTGTTGCAGCATTTCCATTTGAGTTTCCATTCTTGCATCCACCGTTCCAGCCGTCGTCTCTACAATACAACCGCCTGGAGACACTGTATGATCCGCACTAATACGCAAGCCTTCCTCTCGACCAATCAAGAGTTGCAAATCACGCCGCGCCATCAAAACGGTTTCATAATCATCAGGATGCACCCGAATTTGAATGGCATCCTGATCTTTCACTTTACTAATCGCAGCAGTTACAATGGGCAACACAACCAGTGGATTTTCCGCTACCTCTCGCGCCAAGACTTTACGTACACAATCCAATACCAAATCCACCACTTGACGTTCTGCATCTACAAGAAACTCTACCTGCTGTTGCTCTGCTGCACGAATTAAGCGATTGGCATTTTGCACCGCCTGTTCCACAGCCAGCTTCATTTCTTTTTCCGCAGCCTGTCGTCCCTGAGCTAATCCTTCTTCAAAACCTTCACGATGTCCCTGCTCTTTAGCCTGTCCATATAACGATTCCGCCTCGCCTTTAATGCGGGCAGCATCTAATTGAGCCGTTCTCACGAGAGCTTCAGCCTGACGCTGCGCTTCCGTTAAAATTACATTCGCTCTCTCTTGAGCAATTTCATCTACACTTCGAGTGTCAAATTTTTCCTCATTTTTATCTTCATGCTGAAGGACTGCCGGAGGCTTGTTCTGAATCACTACCAGCTCCCCTTGCAAGGGCGGCGATTTGATGATTCTATGCAATGACCTCGTCTCCTTTGCCGCGAGATACTATGATTTCTCCCGACTCTTCTAAGCGTCGGATGACATTTACAATTTTTTGCTGTGATTCTTCTACATCGCGAATACGTACCGGTCCCATATACTCAATTTCTTCGCGCAACATTTCAGAAGCCCTTTTCGACATGTTCTTGTAGATTTTTTCACCCACTTCGCCTGACGAAGCCTTAAGCGCCAAGGCCAAATCCTTCTGATCGATTTCACGCAAGACCATTTGCAGCGACCGATCATCCAGCATAACAATATCTTCAAAGACAAACATTTTACGTTTAATTTCTTCTGCCAGTTCCGGATTTTGCACTTCCAGATTTTCAATGATTGTGCGTTCAGTCGTACGGTCTACACGGTTCAGCATTTCCACAATCGTATCAACGCCGCCGGCAGTAGTAAAGTCCTGGGTAGCCAATGAAGATAGCTTCCGTTCTAAAACCCGTTCGACATCCTTCAACACATCCGGCGACGTCCGGTCCATCAATGCAATTCTTTTAGAAACTTCCACTTGCCGATCCGCTGGCAAATTAGAAATAATCGCAGCAGATTGCTCCGGCGTCAAATAAGCCATCACCAGGGCAATCGTTTGGGGATGCTCATTTTGAATAAAGTTTAAAAGCTGTGATGGATCCGTCTTTCGCGCAAAGTCAAACGGACGAATTTGCAGACTCGACGTCAGCCGGTTGATAATCGAAACGGCTTTTTCCGAACCTAATGCCTTTTCCAGCACTTCTCTTGCATACTCAAGACCTCCGGCGGAAATATATTCCTTTGCCACTAGCAGTGCATGAAATTCATCTAACACTTTTTCTTTTTGTTCCTGCGTAACTTTGCGCTGGCTAGCAATTTCCAGCGTTAGTTTTTCAATTTCTTCTTCCCGCAAATGACGAAAAACCTGGGAAGATACTTCAGGACCCAACGAAATCAACAGAATGGCCGCTTTTTGTTTCGGCGTTAACTCATTTTGACCATACATACATTATTCCCTCCCGGCGACCTTTTACTCGTCTGTCAACCACGCTTTGAGCATTTGTGCGATATCTTCCGGGCGCGATTTCGCCATCTGTTCGATCGCCTGACGCTGTTCTTGGCGTCGCCGTTCTTCTGGCGATAATTCCGCCTCGGCGCCTGCCAGATCAGCAACTTCATCCATTGCCAGCATCTGTTGCATTTCTTCCATTTCACGTTCACGCTGTTTCCGTTTCAAGTATAAACGAATAATTGCAAACAATGTTCCTGCCAACAGCAGCACCAAGGCAATTTTCATCCACATGGCCTGCGCCTGTTGGCGTTTGAAATCTTCTTCTTCCTGTCTTTGCTTGTCCGCCAGCTCCGTACTGAAGGGCAGACGTTCTACTGACAAAACATCTCCTCGGGTCGGGTTAATTCCCACTGCAGAAGAAACAGTTCTCGACAGGCTGTCTTGCTGTAGCGGCGTAACCGAATCGTCTACAAGGACCGCTACTGCCAAACGTCGGATTGATCCCGGAGCCGCTACTACTTTTTCCTTAGTTTCATTGATCTCATAATTTCTCACAGCCTCTTTCTTTTCATAGTTAGACTGTGAATTAGGATTTGTTGTTACATACCCCGGTATATTGCTAGGAGTTCCAGCCGGACCGCCGGGCGTTGTAGACGTACCTTTGTAGTTCTCGCTTACATCTTGAGAGCTTCGCACAATTCCTTTGTCGTCTACGACAGGCTCAAAGGTCTGCTTATCCACAGTTCTCTGATCAAATGTCAATTCCAGATTTACACGCGCAGCCGCCTTGCCTGGTCCAAGAACTTGATCCAACAGACTCTGCAGGTTCTTTTGCATTTCTTCCTGCATTTTCTTAGTCAGTTCCACCTGCGTTAGAGAGCCTGAGCCAATACCTCCGGGTTGCTCCGGCGGTTCATTCAGTACTCGAGCCATAGAATCCACAACAGTAACATTCTCCGGTTTTAAACCTTGAATGCTGTGCGCCACCAAATTGACAATCCCTTTAATTTGCTCTTTTGATAATTCAGTTTGGGGCTTGAGTTTCAACATAATAGAGGCAGTCGCCGGCTTTTCATTCTTCTTATACAAGCTGTCTTCAGGCATTACAATATGAACTCGAGCCTTTTCTACTTCTGCCAATTGTTCAATGGTCCGCGTCAACTCTCCTTGTAATGCCTGTAATAAATTTACTTTGTTTTGAAATTCTGTAGTGCCAAATTTACTTTGGTCAAAAATTTCAAAGCCCTTGTTCCCTCTTGGCAACCCTTGGCTCGCCAAATCCAAGCGGACTCGGTATACGTCTTTGGAAGAAACCAAAATAACAGTACCGTCGCCGCCTACTTCGTGAGGAATTTTCAATTCTTTTAATTTTTCCCGAATAGCGCCTGCATCTTTAGCTTCTAAGCCAGTATAAAGAGGCACTAAGTCTGGGCGGCTTCCCACCCAATAGCTAACTCCAAGTACGGCAACAAGCGTCAATACGCCCACGCCTATAAGGATTAGCCGTTGTCTCCGTTCCATGTTTCGCCAAAACCGCAGCACCTGTTCCTTCCAGTCTGCCATGAATTCCATCCTCTCATAATCTCCACGTTGGAATGTTTTTCATGCTGCTGCGACTATTATACCGTCATGCGCATGACTTCTTGATACGCGTCAAGAGCCTTGTTCCGAATTTGCATAGTCAGTTGCAAGGCTACATTGGCTTTTTCAGCGGCAACTGTGACTTCAGAAAGATCCTGAATCTCTCCGGCAGCCATTTTTACCGACAGACTTTGTGAATTAAGCTGTAATTTATTTACTTCTCCTAGCGCATTAGTAAAAAACTGTTGAAAGGACTCTCCGTCAATAGCAGCCGCCTGCGGCTTTGCCGCTTCCGTTAAAGCCAGTGGAGCTTTTACCAGCGATATGGGTTCAATTCGCATCTTCACACCTCTTTTCCCAATAAAAAAATTCACTGCAGCACTTTGCCACGCTCGAGTTTCTATGTATTCAAAACACTTATTTACCGATTTCCAAAGCCTTGGTCATCATAGTTTTTGCAGTATTAATCGAAGTTGCATTTGCTTCGTATGCCCTGGTGGCTGTAATCATATCCACCATTTCCGCAACAACATTCACGTTAGGCATTCGGACATAGCCATTTGCATCTGCATCCGGATGTTGCGGTTCATAAACGGTTCGAAAAGGACTAGCGTCTTCTGTAATTCCAACAGCACGCACACCTTCCGTATTGCTTCCCATTTCTTTTTGCAACACCCTGCCAAAGGACTGTTCTCCTTCTCTTGGCGCAAAAACAACCACTTGCCGACGATAAGGACCGCCTGCAACTGTACGGGTGGAATTGACATTAGCCAAGTTATTGGAAATCACATCCATCCGCAGCCGTTCTGCCGTCAAGCCTGATCCCGCCGCATCAATTGCCGAAAACAAACTCATAACTTAGCTTGCTCCTCCCTTAATCACACTTTTAAGTGAAGTAAAATAGCGTCCGATATCCAGGGCTACCGCTTGATAGTAAATACTGTTTTTTGCCATACCGGCCATTTCCGCATCAATATCTACGTTATTCCCATCAATGCGAATGGACGTATCCTTTTGAACTTGCACTTGGGCTTTCGGAACGGCACCGGTCGCCTGAGGATAATGCTTTTCGTTGGTACGCGACATTTGCAACCGTTTACCATCTCCAAGCTGATCTCGTAACAAGGACTCAAACACTACATCGCTTTTTTTAAACCCGGGCGTATTTACATTGGCCACATTGTTGCTGATCACGCGTTGCCGCGTGCTGGCCGCTTGTAAAGCCCCTTCCATAATCGCCACCCGTCGGGGCGAAATAATAGCCTCCAACACGTAGAAGTTCCTCCTTGCCGAACCGCCGCTCTGCGGTTTTCAAATTTCCACTTGTGACTACTTGATCAATCGCAAAACAATACTTATTTCCAGTTCGACATAATTTCAAAAAACCCTTGCTATTACTGCAAATCTGGACAAATTTTTCCTTTTTTGCACCATAAGTCCTATCCTTATCTTGGAGAAACCAGGCCACATGTATTGATTTCACAATAAAAGCCTCCCTCACAGAAGAGGGAGGCTTTAGCGACAACAAGTTCTCCCTGCGTCACTGCAAGTCACATTATTTTTTCAGTTTTTTCAATTCGTCGATCAAAAGATCATTCAACACTTTGATATAAGTCCCCTTCATACCCAGCGACTTAGATTCAATAACGCCAGCACTTTCGAATTTCCGTAAAGCATTGACAATAACCGAGCGGGTGATACCAACGCGATCAGCTATCTTGCTGGCAACTAATAAGCCTTCATTTCCTTCAAGCTCGTTAAGAATATGCATAACCGCTTCCAATTCCGAATAAGAAAGAGTTCCCAACGCGACCTGTACGGTTGCTTTTTTTCTTGCCTCATCTTCAATTTTTTCGCTACGGTCACGCAGCATTTCCATCCCGACAACTGTTGAGCCATATTCGCCAAGCACCAAGTCGTCATCTTCAAAAGTCACTTCAAACTTAGCGACAATCAAGGTGCCAATCCGCTCGCCAACGCCATAAATAGGAATAACCGTGGTATATTTTCCAGAAAACATACATTCTGTTGCTTGATTAAAAGAGCACAAGCCTTTTTCCAGACTCAAATTCGGTGAAGTTTCATTCACCCGCAGCAACCATTCCACATATGTTTCCGGGAACTGTCGTTGTGAAAGAACTTTATCTCGCATTACTTCACATTCAAAATCGTCCATCAGTGCATACCCGAGCACGCCGCCTTCACGGCTGACAATATACACATTGGCTTTTAAAACCGAGCTTAAAACCTGAGACATATCAAAGTAATCCACTTTTTCCGACTTTTGCAGTAGTTTGTTGATTTTACGAGTCCGTTCTAACAAGGATCCCATGAGTCAATCCCTTCCCTTCCATTTATACATAATACATATTTACCGTTTCGCTTTTCGGTTTTACATTTACTTTCATTCTACATGGAGATGCTTCTTTCCTTCGCCTAAAAGACCTCCAGGAAAAATTCAGTAAATTTACGAAAGCGCTATCGCAACACAACTTACCTTGCAGCAAACTGTTCTTTGCAGCAACCTGCCCATACGGTCTATGTTACAGATATCTAACGTTAATTCATAGTAGCACAGCTAAGCGTTTCACGCAAGAATATTGTCATATTTTTCTTTTAATTTTTTAATGCAAATTAAAGCACGTTGTGCAATTTGCTGGTTTTTGATTTTTTTATCCCGAATTCTTTCTTCTAACGGAGGCAATAAACCAAAATTAATATTCATCGGTTGGAAATGCTTGCTTTCCGCGTGAGTAATATAATGGCACAAGGCGCCATGTGCTGACTCCCTCGGAAATTGCAGCGGCTCCTTCCCTTTAACCAATCGGGCTGCATTAATTCCTGCCACAAGTCCGGCCGCCGCTGATTCTACATAGCCTTCAACGCCAGTCAACTGACCGGCAAATAACCAATTGGGACGTTCTTTAGCCTGCATTGTTGGCAAAAGAACTTTAGGCGAATTAATAAAAGTATTGCGATGCATGACGCCAAAGCGCACAAACTGGGCCTGCTCCAGACCGGGAATCATTCGAAAGACCCGTTCTTGCTCCGGCCAACGCAAATGTGTTTGAAAACCCACCAGATTGTATAGAGTGCCTGCAATATTGTCCTGACGCAGCTGCACTACCGCATATGGAATGCGCCCCGTGTCAGGCCGCGGCAGTCCAACCGGCTTGAGTGGTCCAAAACGCAACGTATCTATGCCTCTAGCCGCCATAGCCTCTACAGGCATACAACCTTCAAAAAAGATTGTTTTCTCAAACTCGCGCACAGGAGCTGTTTCCGCCTGGGTCAGGGCCTGCCAAAACGCCTCGTACTCCTCTTTTTCCATAGGGCAATTCAGATAATCCGCATCTCCCTTATCATAGCGAGATGCCCGGTAAATTTTTTCCATATTCAAAGAATCCGCCTGCACAATCGGCGCTGCCGCATCATAAAAATATAATGACTCCGCGCCAGCAAACCGCTGGATTTCTTCGGACAAAGCCGGAGCCGTCAACGGCCCTGAAGCTATTACCGCCACCTCCGCCTGTACAGGTAACGTCTTGACTTCCTCTTCAACCACTGTAATTAAAGGATGCTGTCGAATCGCTTCGGTAATGCTGCGGCTGAATCCCTCTCGGTCTACAGCCAGCGCTCCGCCAGCAGGCAGGCGCCAAGCATCAGCTTGCTGCAAAATCAAAGAATTCAGTTGACGCATTTCCTCCTTTAGCAGTCCCACTGCATTTTCCACAGCTGCCGCACGCAAAGAATTGCTGCAAACAAGTTCCGCAAACCAAGGCGTGCTGTGAGCCGGGCTGGGCACAGACGGTCTCATTTCATACAACCGCACCCGAACGCCTGCCTGTGCAATTTGCCAAGCGGCCTCGCTTCCAGCTAGGCCAGCGCCAATTACTACAACTTCTTTCATTCCTGCTTCTCCTTCGAGGCCTTCTCTTTTCCCTCAGCTTTCTCCGCTGCGCGGCTGCTGCAATTTTCGTCACCACAGCGAACATTGCTCCGCCCGTTACGGAAAGCATGCCGCACCATAAAATGACCGCAAACCTGACAAGTCTCCGCTAAAGGAGCGTCCCAACTAACAAAGTCGCACTCTGGATAGCGTTGACAGCCGTAAAATACTTTTCCCCGTTTTGTGCGACGCTCAATAATTTTCGCTTGACACTTAGGGCAAGGAATTCCCGTATCTTTAATGATTGGTTTAGCGTTGCGACACTCTGGAAAGCCGGGACAAGCAAGAAATTTTCCATAACGCCCCTGCTTCACTACCATGTTGCGACCGCAACGCTCGCAAATTTCGTCTGAAACCTCTACAGGCAATTCTACTTGACCAATTTCTTCTTCCGCCTTCGCCAAGTGAACCGAAAAAGTATCGTAGAAATCACGCAGTACCGCCAAGCGCGTTTCCCGCCCCTCGGCAATAGCGTCTAACTGCCCTTCAAGGGATGCCGTAAATTTTACGTCAACAATGTCTTTAAAGTATTCTTTTAGTAAATCCAACACTAAATTGCCCAGTTCCGTAGGATAAAACTTCTTTTCCGCTTTAGCCACATAGCCCCGCTGCAAAATCGTGTCAATAATCGGCGCATACGTACTCGGTCGTCCAATTCCTTTTTCTTCCAATGTTTTAACCAACGTAGCTTCCGTATACCTTGGCGGCGGTTCTGTAAAATGCTGTTTAGGCTGCATTTTATGAAGCTTCACTTCTTGTCCTGGCTCCAAGTCAGGAAGACGCACATCTTTTTCTTCTTTGCCCTCGTCCATCCCCTCTGTATAGAGAATCATAAAGCCGGCAAACTTCAAAATGGAGCCGTTAGCACGCAAAAGATATGCCCCGGCCGTCAACTCCACACTAACCGTTTCATAAAGAGCGGCGTTCATCTGGCTAGCGACAAAGCGCTCCCAAATCAACTTGTACAAGCGCCATTGTTCCTTGCTAAGATACGATTCCACTTCTAAAGGAGTCAACTCTACATGAGTAGGGCGAATCGCTTCATGTGCATCTTGCGCCATTTTTTTCGTACTGTACACAGGAGCTTTAGGCGGCAAGTACGCCTCGCCATAACGAGAGGAAATTACTGTCCTAGCCTCTTCCTGGGCAGATTCTGCAATACGCGTCGAATCCGTACGCATATACGTAATCAGACCCACAGGCCCTTTTCCTCCCACAGGCAATCCTTCATACAACTGCTGAGCCACTGACATGGTTTTACGAGTCGTAAAACCCAACTTGCGGGCAGCTTCCTGTTGCAAGCTGCTCGTAGTAAAGGGAGCTGCCGGATTGCGCCGACGTTCCTTTTCTTTTTTGGAAGACACCATAAAGGCTGCTGCTTCTAGTTCTTTGGTCGCCGCCATAGTCTCCGCTTCATTTGTAAGCGCCAGTTTTTTTCCTTCTTTGGATATTACCTGCGCCTCAAACAAGGCTCCCCTGGGTTTGTCACGAAGTTTGGCCGCCAGAGTCCAGTACTCTTCCGAAACAAACTGTTCTATCTCCCGTTCCCTTTCGCAAATCAAGTTTACCGCCACAGACTGAACTCGGCCGGCGCTCAAACCTTTGCGAACTTTGCGCCAAAGCAAGGGGCTCAATTTATATCCCACCATGCGGTCCAAAAGCCGTCTGGTTTGCTGCGCATCCACCCGCGGCAAAAAGATAGAACGCGGATGCTTTAACGCCTGTTGAATCGCAGGTTTCGTAATTTCATTAAATTCAATCCGGCAAGAAGAATCTACAGGCACCTTTAGCAACTGCGCCAGATGCCAGGCAATAGCTTCCCCTTCCCGATCCATATCAGATGCAAGATAAATAGCGTCCGCTTGCTTGGCGGCATTTTTCAATTCTTTGATAATATCGCCCTTGCCGCGTATATTAATATATCTTGGTTCAAAATCTTGTTCCACGTCAATGCCAAATTGGCTTTTGGGCAAATCCCGCAAATGCCCCATAGAGGCTTTCACTGTATATTTTTTCCCCAAAAACTTTTCAATTGTTTTCGCTTTGGCTGGCGATTCCACTACCACCAACGTTTTTTTCACCAAATTACCTCCTTGGCAGTTCGGCCATATCGATGGCCTTCTTTACGAACCAGTCCTTTTAATTCCAGACAAAGCAATGTATATTGCAACTGCGTCCACTCTAGCTCTCCTATGGCGGCTAATTCATCAATATGCCGCAGATTGCCGGTAGAAAGCAAATTCCAAACCTTTTTTTCGTCTTCACTATCTAAAAGAGTTCCCTGCATAACGTTCTTAGCGCCTGCGTCGTCCCAACCGCAAGCCTGCAATACATCGACTCCATTTTCTACTAAGGCAGCACCCTGTCTCAACAAATGATGCGGTCCTTTGCTTCCGGGTGAAAAAATACTCCCCGGCACAGCGAGAACCTCTCGCCCCTCTTCCAATGCCATATCAGCAGTAA
Source organism: Anaeromusa acidaminophila DSM 3853 (assembly GCF_000374545.1). Taxonomy (NCBI): domain Bacteria; kingdom Bacillati; phylum Bacillota; class Negativicutes; order Selenomonadales; family Sporomusaceae; genus Anaeromusa; species Anaeromusa burkinensis. Next base: position 4,511 of record NZ_KB894604.1, on the reverse strand, counting down.
TTAAAGCTCCGCTCTTTTCATGGGCTTCCACGACAATAGTCGCTTGCGCCAAGCCGGCAATAATGCGGTTACGCGCCGGGAAAAACTTCGGTCTAGGCTGCGTCCCGGGAGCGTATTCGCTCATTACACAACCGCCGGTCGCGACAATTTCTTCTAAAAGGCCTCTATTCTCAGGGGGATATACTACATCAATGCCGCAGCCCAAAACTGCAATTGTTACGCCATTTTGTTGCAAACAGCCGCGATGCGCTGCCGAGTCAATGCCCCGCGCTGCACCGCTGACAACCGCAATACCTGACAACGCTAAGTCCTCGCCCAGCCTTTCCGCCACATTTTTTCCATAAGGCGATGCCTTACGACTTCCAACAATCGCTACAATGCGTTTCGGCAAATGCGTTAGGCTTCCTTTTATAAAAAGGATCCGGGGCGGATGGTGAATTTGCTGTAATAAGGTCGGATACTCTGGCGAAGACAAGGATAAGCAGGAAATTCCCTGCTGTTTCCATGCCTGAAAAACGGCTTCCACATCTATTTTCTCTCGAAAACGCAAAAACGCTGCCGCCTCTTCCGCCGCAAAGAAGCCGGACAAAAGCAAATCGCGCTTGCTTGCTTTCCAGGCTTGCCGAGCGCGACCTTTCTGGGCCATCAATTTAACGACTACACGATCCCGCCATGCCGGAGCAGTTTGCAAAAGAGCGAGATACCAAGCATCTTCCACCTAAATCCCTTCCTTCGCGGCCAAAGGGGTCGCTCAATTGACCTTTATTATAAGCCGCATTTCCCCGCACGGTCAAGGGAATGAAAAAAGAAACCACTCAAAAGAAATGGTTTCTCACTGCGATAACCTAGCAAATTCCATTCAAATCTTGCATGGCGACCGCGTTTATTCTGTTCTTTTCTGAGGCAATGGAAACGGCGCATACCATCGCACGCCTTGTATATCCGCCTGTAATTCTGCCAAGCGTTTCGGCACCGTCACAAGATCTTCCGGCAGGCGTTCTTTTAAAAGTTCCCATAGCGGCACAAGCACAAACGCCCGTTGAAACAGCCCCGGGTGAGGCAAGGTCAAATGTTCGTCCGTACAATACACGTTAGAAATATACAAAATATCCAGATCTAACGTTCGCGGCCCCCACCGTACCGCCCGCTTACGGCCAAGAGCCGTTTCCACCGCCAAACAAATAGCCAACAGTTGTTCTGGAACGGCTGTTGTTTCCACCTCTAACACGGCATTTAAAAACGGAGGCTGCTCAAGAAACCCAAAGGGATCTGTTTCATATACCGAGGACGCTTCAATAATTTTTACTCCTTTTTCGGCTAGAAGCGCCGCTGCCTGCGCAAACAACGCCAACCGGTCCCCCTGATTGGAACCGATGGACAATAGTATCAAAAACTCACCGCCTTCTTGATACTTCTACTTCTACATAATCAATTTGCCCTGGCAACGGTACAGCAGGCTTACGAATTGCCACAGTTACTTCATTAATAGTAATCCACTCGTTCAATAGCAATTCTGCAAGATGTGTTCCCAACGCCTCTAGCAACAAAAAGCGTTTCTGTTCCACTTCACGTCGCACCAATGCATATACCGAGGTATAATCTACTGCTGCTCCCACTTCATCAGATTTTTCCGCCGCCGAAGGATCCACATTCATAATAACATCCAGATAAAAACGTTGCCCTTGTTCTCTTTCATATTCAAATACTCCATGGAATCCATACACCATCATGTTTTTCAACGTAATTTTTGTCATAACCTTCATCCTCTCTTCTGCATAGCATTGATCATTTTGGTTATTCTCGCCATAGCCTTCACGTCATGAACGCGAACGATTTGAACGCCTTGCGCAATGCCCCAAGCCACTGTGGCAGCCGTCCCTTCAACCCGGTCATCCACTGCCAGCCCCCCCAGCACCTCGCCGATAAAACGCTTGCGCGATGTACCCAGGAGAATCGGGCACCCCAGTGCTTTCAATTCGCCTAGCCGAGACATCACCTCCAAATTTTGCTCGCAATTCTTAGCAAAGCCAATCCCCGGATCAATCCAGACATTTTCTTCTCTAACACCGGCTGCTGCCGCAAGTTCCAAGCTACGCCGTAAAAAATCGCAAATGCCGCCCATTATATCTCCGGCATAGGCTGCTTCTTTTTGATTATGCATAACGACCACAGGAACATCATAGCGAGCTGCGACGGCGGCCATGGCAGCATCTCTTTGCAGGCCCCACACGTCATTAATAATATGCGCTCCCGCTTGCAACGCCGCTTCCGCCACCTCCGCTTTATACGTATCAATAGATATCGGCACAGAAATTTGCTTAACCAAAGGTTCTAGTACCGGCAACATGCGACTTAGCTCTATTTCGGCGGATATCTCCTGATTTCCTCCATAAGGCCTTGTTGATTCCGCACCCAGGTCAATAATATCAGCGCCCTCTTCCACTAACCGTTGCGCCTGCTCTATTGCCGCTTCCGCTGAAAAATATCTCCCTCCATCGGAAAAAGAATCTGGCGTTACATTCAAAATCCCCATCACAAGAGTTTTGTTTTCTTTTAAGACTAAGCGTTTCCCGTCTTGCCACGCATAGTCCCGCTGATAGCTTGGCTGCAAATACGCCTTCAACGCCTGTTCCATGGCCACCGCCACACGAGGCAAACCCCACGGCTGTTGTTTTAGCTGCGCCAAAGCCATACGGTACTGCTTAACCGTAGCAAACACCAAGACATCAGTGCACTCCTCCGATAAGTCAGCAGTACCTCTGGAAACCGCCACATCACCGCCTTTAGCCAAAAAGGTCTGTTTGAGCAAATTAGCCGCTTTTGTTGATAAGCCTTCTAGTTTCAATACCGGCAAAAGCATTTTTTCCGTCATCAAAGCAACGCCAACCGGATCACAGCCGATCTGCTCTAATTGACGCTTGGCTTCTGCCAATGACACTACAGATAAGGATCGCAGATTATATGCCATATGCGAATAGTTCCTCCTTTAAAGAACTTGTGTTATCACCTATGCAACTAAATCATAGATTGTAGCAGTTTCCTCTATGAATAGAGGATTGCCAAAACATTTATGTTTATTGTATCATATTTATTGTATGTTAAGGAGCAGGCAGTCAGATTGATTCTGGTAAACGCAATCGCGGCCGATGTTCCCCTGTAAAATTTGTAAAGGGTAGGCTAGGAGGCTTAGGAATGACACAACGCCGATCTCCCGAATGCTTTGACATTCCGGTAGAAAAGATCCGCAACGGGTACTTTAGTGATACATATTTCATTAAAACTAGTGATATTCTGCGAAAAGACGGATATCACCCCCGCGTTATGATGCAAATTTTCCAACGCAAAAATGCAATTTTATGCGGTATTGACGAAGCATTAGCCATCATACAGCGCTGTGCTTACCATCCTGAATCATTAGTTTTACATGCGCTACATGACGGCGACGAGTTGTCCCCTTGGGAAACCGTATTGACAATTGAAGGCGACCTAGCCGATTTTTCACATCTCGAAACTGTTTACCTTGGAGTGTTGGCCCGCCAAAGTAAAATTGCCACGCATGTTCGCGAAGTAGTCCGAGTCGCCAACAATAAACCCGTACTCTTCTTCCCCTCTCGTTTCGATCACTACAGCGTACAAGAAGTAGACGGGTATGCCGCTTATATCGGCGGCGCTCAAGGCGTCTCCACCATTGCTAACGCACAATATGGTTATGACGACGCCATTGGCACCATTCCTCATGCCTTAATCGCCACATACGGTGGCGATACCTTGCGCGCAACAAACGCTTTCCACAAACATATTGATCCTCAAGTCAACCGCGTAGCCCTAGTTGATTTTGACAACAATTGCGTAGAAACAAGTCTAACCATAGCCCGTGCCTTGGGCGACTCCTTATGGGGCGTACGCTTGGATACGTCAGACGCCCTTGTGGATGCTTCTGTAATTCCTTATATGAGCACCTTTAAACCCACCGGCGTTTGTCCGCAATTGGTTCGTAATGTGCGCCGCGCCTTAGATGACGAAGGATTCTCCCATGTAAAGATAGTCGTTTCAGGCGGTTTCAATTCTGAACGAATCCAACAATTCGAACGCGAAAAGACTCCTGTCGATGTGTATGCTGTGGGCAGCAGCCTTTTTGAAAAGGAAAATATTAATTTCACTGCCGATATTGTCATGGTCAACAATGAAGAATGCGCCAAATTTGGCCGCCAATTACGGCCAAATCCAAAATTAGAGCTTATAAAATAAAAAAGGACCCGCAAATGGTGTGCTCCCCGTCAATAGGACAATCAAACAATATAAAGAGTTCCTTTACAGCTCATCCGTTTGGATGAGCTGTTTTTCTTATGCAGCGCTGTAGTGTTCGTGGTATTCATAAGGTGTCATAACGCCCAGCTTTCGTTGTAATCGGTCAAAGTTGTAGTAGTGGATATAGCTGCGGATTGCATGTATCAATTCCATTCTACTGGTAAATTTCCGGCCATAGTACATCTCGCGCTTCAGTATTCCCC